>NZ_JBIMBV010000019.1:0-89268 GCF_048551735.1 Acinetobacter legionensis | reverse complement strand
AATCCTGCTGGAGATCATTAAGTTTCTTTTGCGCTTCAAATCGAGTAGTTAACTGAGCTTCATAGGTTTTCTTTTCATCTCCTGATAAAGCTGAATTTTCACGAATCTTCTTGAGTTGATCCTTGTATTCTTGCTCCTCTTGAAGACCTTTTGACATAAATTCTTTACGAATTTTTTCAGCTTCTTCTTGCGATTTTTCAAGCATTTTAACTTGATCATTTAAGAGAGATTCATAGTCCTTTGATTCACCTGTAAAGCCACTAATGCCTCCCATATAACCATAATAATCTTTGATGTATTGATTATTATATTTTCCAAGGTTTTTACCCTTTTGGACATTTCCCTCACCTGCATGATAGGCACGAACAGCCTTCTCAATATTCCCATTGAATAGTTTCAAAAGGTATTGAAGATACTTTGCTGCGCCTTCTGCTGACTGCGCTAAGTTATAACGGTCTTTAACTCCATACTGGTCACCTGTACTTTTAAGAAATTGGAAGCCACCTGCCGCACCAGAACCTTTGTTATATGCATTTGCATTTCCACGTGATTCAATCATATGAATTGCAGACAACATTCCACTAGGCAGCCCATACTTACCTTCCAATCCACCGAAGTTGTATTTTGCAGCATTTGCCTTAACTTTTTCGCTGACCTGTAAGACTTTAAGCTGCTTTTCAAGCTCTTTGGTTCGATCTTTTTCGGATTTATTTCGCTCATCTTCAACTTTTTTGATCTCTGTAGTTGTAAGAAGTTCTCTACCTAAAATTGCAAGCGTACCTAAAGGAAGTTGTTGATCTGTACCTACTATCCCTGCTGCTTCTCTTGCCTTAAGAATAATATCTGCAGATTCCTTAGAAAGCCCTTGATTATATAACTTCAATCTTTCTTCATTTTGTAAAGATGAAGATAGTGAGCTGCTAATAAACTTCTGAATTTCCTCACTTAACCCTTTGACTTTTTCAGAGGTTGTAATAGCTTCTTTCGCAATATCATTAACACCTTTTGAGGCGTTAGTTGCTTTATTTCCTGCAAGTTCAGCATCGATTCCAAACACTTTTAAGGCTTCTTGCACTCTTTGAACTACGGGTAACTTTTCACGATAAAGATCATTATCTTTTTGCAGTTGTTTAAGTTGATCAGGAGAAATAAAATCAAGTTTATTCAGCTTTTTAAGTGCATCCTCTTGGCTCATCATTCCTTGTCGAACTTTATTGGAAATCTCAACAATTAGAAGATTCCCTCTATAAGCATTTTGAAGTTCAATGAGGTGAGCATTAAATAAATAGTTTAGATCTTTTAACTCTTTATTTTGTCCTTTGAATGCTTCTTGAAGATCTGCTTTAGCTCCTTTCTTTTGAACACCTTGTAAAGCCAGTAACTCTTGTTTGGTTCTACTTGCAATTTCAGTCTGTTCTTCAAGTTTCTTATTGGCTTCTGCTGTGCTGTCACGCATAAGTAAATATCCAGCAGCGACTGCTGCAATTGATATACCAATACCGACAGGACCAGTCATCACGCCCAATATTCTTGAACCAATTCCCAAGGTTGCTGTTGCGGCCGCTGCGGATCTTGTTCTAGCTGCGGCTAAAGCATTTTCAGTAGCTGTTAATTCTACATTGATGGCAGCTTGCTGTTGACGCAATAACCCCATTCTCAATTCAGAATTAATCGCACCTTGATCTGAAATTTGCTTTTTCTTTCGTGCCAACTCAAGTTTCAACTCTTCTACAAGTTGCGCGCGTGTAGCTTGAAGATTAACTAATTTAGCCTCCGCACCAGCCAACTCTTGTGCTGCGGCTACTTTTTCAGCTTGTACTGCAGCATATTGAATGACAGTTTGCTCAACAAGTTGCTTAATTTTTCCATAGCCTGCCATTGTGCTTGTATAAAGTGCTGGAATATAAGTCCCAACCCAATACGCCCCACCGATCATAGATATGTTTGTTACTGTATTTAAGTTTTCTGCTAGTGAGCTGAGGGAACCAGAAATTGCAGAGGCAGCACCTGTTGCTTGCCCTGATTCTCCAACAAACTTAGTCACAGCATTGGATAACTGAGTGAAAGATTGCCCGATAGTGAAATTAGTTTTTCCAAAATCTTCTTCAATTGAACCTGACATTTTTTCAATTGCTTGAACCATCTTGTCAGTAGTCAATAATCCTTGAGAAGACATTTCTTTCAATTCAGCACGAGTTACACCTAAGCCTTTCGCAAACACTTCCATTAAGTAGCCTGCGTTTTCACTCATCGAGACGAACTCATCACCATTTAAAGATGATTTATCGAAAGACTGGCCTAATTGGTATAAAGCTGCACTGGCTGCTTGAGCACTGGAACCTGAGTTACTAATTGATTTGGAAATAGACTCTGTGATCTTGGCAACTTTCTCTTGGCTTAAACCCAATTTTTCGCTGTTGTATTGAATCTTTTGATAGATGGTTGCAGTACCACCCCAAGCCGCGCCAGATCTTTGAGCAATATCAAATGTATCTTGCATTGCCACATTTAAGGCTTTCTGACTGGTAGTTACTAGGCGCAAACGGTTGTTAAGATTGGTCCAATCATCCATCTTAGCAATCGCAGTACCAACAGTCACAACCCCTGCCAAATATCCTGCCAACTGACGTGCTGCCACTGACATAGAGTTCATTGAAGTAGTTGCGTAATTACCAGTGCGTTCGATACTTTGTAGCTCTCGATCTAAAGCACGTGCATTACGTGCTGCTTGTTCTGAGCTAATTTCAATAATGAGTGTGCTACGTTGTTCAGCCATGGCTTTTCCTTAGGCGTAAAAAAGCGCCTAAGGGCGCATTGCTGATAAACAAAACCTCGACAGTGCAAACTCTCGGGGTTTTGTTTTGGGTATAAAAAACCGCCTTTCGGCGGTCTATTTTTTTAAAAATTATATATTTCAGGAGAAATATAATATTTTCCTGATGCTGGATCGGTAAAACCACTATCCATATCAAAACCAATTAAGTAAAAATAAACTTTTAAATTGTGTTGCCACAGATGTCTTTGGTGCCTGATGGGTAGGTTTGAGTCAGTTTAGTTGAGTCTGTAATAAGTTCTATAGAATACACATTGCCAATATTTGGAGAAGTAGAATCTATTCCGTAGTAAACCATTCCATTAGTAAAAGCTAAGCTTATAATTTTATTTGGGTTTGTAGAGACATATCCTTTATTTACACCATTAAAAATTACACCAACTTGCTTTGTATCTTGGTTTACATATATTCCAATATTTTGATAACCATCACTAGTGCTTAGTACAGGCAATTCAATCATGCCTGTAGCTCCATCAACAGTGCTACCGACTGCAAACATAACTTTATTGGGGGTAGTGCTACCCTGTAAATGATTTGCATACAAAGCTACTATCTGACCTTTCCCATTACTGTAATAAGCATCAGCATAGTTTGGATACATAAATATTTGCTCATTGTTAGTCAGTAAAGTTGTAGGGACTTTAACCTTATATTCGTATGCAAAAATTCCACTTTGAGGCACATTACTACCATTGTTTTGTCCTGATATCGCATTTCCATTGGCTGCAATAAACATCTGTTGAGAATTTTGTGAGGTTGATGCTACAGTGAAAGATGTTTTTTGCCCTGAGATAACTGGAAATTTCTGAAATCCCGCGAAAGCTGTTGAAATCTGAGCCTGTGTAGCATTAAAGTCATATGTGCAAGCACTCCACCCACTAATGCTCACTAATCCTGTTGCTAACGCGATAGTTAATTTTTTCATTATTCATTCCTTTTATTTTGAAAATAAAATATAGAACAATGAAATAAGTTATGCGAAATAAATCCGATAAAGCTTTTTACTCTTCAATAAAAAACCGACCTTTTAAAAGATCGGCTTTATTTAGTAACTTCTATGATTTTTGCTATTGCTTGTAGTATTGGGGCTGCTTGCCATGCGAGTATTCCAGTAATAATCGCAGCCATTATTAAATAGGTCCAAACTCTTAAAGGTTTACTTTCTGATAACTTATTCATCACTTTATCAACCTGCATATTTAGGTTAAAATTCACTTAGGTTCTCACTTATTTCTGATCAATTTGTGGGAAACAAAAAAGCCCATCGACTGTGAATCGTGGGCTTTTGCTTTTCTAAATCATTTAATTGGCGTTGTAGTGAGCGCCACTACAACAAGACCATCATTTTTTATTCGCTTCGCTCAAGTACTTCCCATCCAGCGCAAAGATACACTCAACAAAAAGCCCTCGATCCAAGTCACAACCGTACACATCAAAATAGCTTTTAATATCCGCAAGAGTGAGTGAATCATAGAACCCTCCACCCTGAGGAAAGGCAATAAAACGTCGAGCCTTTGAAATTAAATTAAAGGCTTTGATGATATGGTTTGCGGTGTAACTTGGTTCTAAACGCTCAGGCGGTTTTATGCCGAGCTTTTGGTAGACTTCTGCGGTTTTTTCTTCGCACCATTTGATGATTCTTTTCTCGTAGTGCTTGAGGACTTTCCCACTTCATCGACAATCTCTTCAGTCTTAGAGTCGTGGATCACCTTAGCTTTTTCCATGATGAAGACAATAATTTCAAGTGATTGCTTCGAACTTGTACAAATCAGTTCAGCATTTTGCGCGCTGTATTCGATTGGCTTTATATCTTTACCAACCAGACCCACCCACCCAAGCAATAAATGTGAAACAGCACGGTTAAAACCTAATTTGGCCTTAACTGCACCCTCATCTGTTACTGCCTTAATGCCTGCAAGTTCTTGCTCAGCTTGAATCCCATTGAGTTCAAGTGAACGTTGAAAAGATGGTTTATCAATACTCGCAATGAGTAGTTTCACTCCATCTTTAAAATCAAACCATTCTTGAACGTATTCAATGGACTTCTGTTCTTCGATTTCAATTAACATGATTAAGGCCCCGCAACTACAGGAATACGTGTAAGAGTCGGTGCAACATCCGCGACTGTGAACGAGAATTGGGTAGTTAATACATCACCAGCACCACCACTTGGCAAAGGCGCAGATACTTGAACCTTAGGTAGTTTGAGTGTGTATTTATTACCTGCAGTATCTTTCAATGAATATTCAAGGCCGATCGGCTCATTTAAGAATTGTTTTTCATAAAGTTCTGCAGTGTTTTTGGACCATGCAATTGTAAAGTTACCACTGCCTTTCATAATCGTTTCTAAGATTGCGGCAATGTTATTTTCATAGTCTAAGCACTTCTGAATCTGCATTGTATTATCAATGGTTAATTCAATCTGAGTGATGCACATTCCTAGTTTCTTTTCACCATCAATAAGAATGTCGCCAGTAGATAGACTAGTTAAAGGTACTGAATCCACTGCAGGTGTTACCGTACCAGTCGGTGCAACCTCATAAGCTGTGCGCTTCATTCCCATAATTGCGAATTTAGAAGTCACAATACCAGAATCAGGAATCGATAAAGTCCACTGGTTAATGTGGCAACCAGTGAAAACTTGGAAGTTATCGATATCACTAAAGCCACGAATAATCGAAAGCGTTTTTCGAGTTGTGCCACCAAATGTTAAAACGTTGCTATTCCAAGCATTGAAGGCAATTAGCTCTAAGACTTTATCTTGAATGCCATAAGCCCATTCAGATTCAATATCTCCTTGCACTTCAACACCAGTTACCAGAGTGCCGGCTGCAATTCGTGAATCTTTAATCGTTTGTGATTCAGTGGTTTGTGCTGATGCATCTAAACCATTAGTGGTAAATGCAAATGTATTCCAAGTTGTTGCAATCACACCAGGTGATGCTTCAAAACCAATTCGGGTTAATTGTTTAGCTCCAGAACTCATTAAGTTCTCCTTAATTTAGGCGTAAAAAAACCTCCGTTAAGGAGGTGAAAAAGTTTATTTATGAGGTTAAAGAGAACCAAGATTAAAAAGGTTCCCATAACCCTTGATTATTGCTACTTAACTTTGTACGTTTCCAAATCATATTTGAATTAGTCAAATATAGTACTTGGGTACCTTGAGTACTATTTAGCCCATAATAAACACTTGTTCCCCAAGCTGAATCTATTCCAGAAGGAATATTTTCTGTTGCTCCTTGAATTAAGCAAATTAAAATTCCAGAAGTATTATTAACTCCTTTATTTAAATCATCATTAATAATTTTTGTAGGTTGTGAAACTCCACTATTTGTAAAAGTTAAATAACTCGAGTTTAGGCTTAAATACTGTGATGTTGGAGTTACTTGTGGAGTTAACGTCCCAAAATTACATCCTTTTTCATATACTTTAGCTCCACCAGCAATATATAAGAAATCATTGATAAATCCCTCATTGCCTTTAATAAAAGTACAAGAATTGAATGAAGCCTCCAAATCTGAACCTATAACAGTAACAAGATTAAGTCCATTATTGTTTTCTAATGTACCATTGGTGCCCCATCTAGCCTGAAAACCATTTATTTCAATAGTTCGTTTTTCAGGAGCATTTGGAGAAGAAGTAATATAAAGAGGAGTACCGTAGCTAGACTCTTGCCCACAACAATCTAGGATTAAATTATATGGGTTTAATATTATAAAAGTTTGAGTGTCATCATACCCTTTATTTTTTTTAATTTGCTCTCCATAGCAACAAATAAATTTAGAAGTTTGAAGATTTGAAATTTCAAAACCCTTATCGTAATTTACAAACAGAAATCTCTCAAAAGTATTAGATGTCCCTGTTGTTGTATCTTCACCATCATAGACGACCATTCCTGTACGTCCTTGACTTAGATTGTCATGTGAGCCAGCAATAGAATTGAAATTAGTATGTTTATTTAGATAAAGATTTTTCGCATAAAAAGCAATTCGAACATTATCGAACTGTAAGTTCTCAGTAACACACTTTGCATGCCTTGGTGCATATAAACCATATGCAGAACCTTTATTATCAGCATAGTCATTAGAACTGAAATATATATCTTTTACGGTAATAGAATCTGCATAACCATTATCCCACGGATAAAATATTAAACATGCATCAACATTATAGGTATCCAAAGTACCAACTGGTTTTTCTGGGGCCTGTCTTGCTGCTAAATTTTCTAATGAATTACCAATTTTTCTAATACGGCTAACATTACGACCTTCACCTAATACAGTATCCCAAGGTTGTAAAACTAAAGCCTTTGAAGTAGCAAAAACTCCATTAATTTTTAATGCTAATTTTAGTTCTCGCGCATAGATTAAAGACTTCTCTAAAGCTAAAGAGTCATCAGAAATATTATCTCCTTTTGCTCCTGCCATAAATGGGTCAACATGCGTAACATTGATTCGGACCCAACCTTTAAAAAGAGATACACCATTCAGTTCGTTAACTAAGCTAGAATCATAAGCAAAGTTGCCTCCTCCAAATGTATTTTGGTCAGTATAACTTTTAACAACAGCTAGTTGATTATTAATAGGATCCTGATAATCAATAAGTTCTTGAATTGTATTAAAATATAAAATTTCCATAATTCCTCTATGATATATGAAATTAAATCCAGATAATTTAGGTCTAAGATTTCTAAAAATTGTTTAAAAAAATACCTATCTACTACCATTTTCTATGCATTAAAAAACCTGTCACTAAGGACAGGTTCGTTTAAAAGTAATTCAGGTTTGTTGTTTGATTAAGCTAATTAACTCGAAACTCAGCTCTCAGTATCTTTGCGTAAAAATTATCATCATCCATATCTTGTGGCGCATGGACTTTATAAACTTCAAGAAATGAAACACCAAAGGATTGTAAGAAGTCACGCCATTTTACACATAGATTAGTCATTTCAATCGTGCCTGTATTCTTTGGTGCAAAGCATTGGATTGAAATAGTGCCTATATCTCGAATACAGGGTTCATTTCCAATTCCAGCTATTTGACTGTCTCCATACTGAATATAAACTTTGCACCAAAGTTTATTTGATGGTGGTTCAAAAGGTTTACCATCTGGAGTTTTCTGATTTTCAATACGTAGATTTGTTTTTTCCACACCACTAAATTGACCTATTCGCTTGTATATCGCCAATTCAGCCTCTGATAAAGTCATCATTTATATCTACTCGTAACTGACTGGAATGTGATGGAATAAATACCTAAAGGCGCTTGTTCTTTGGAGTGTCCGTTTTCCAATCGGATAGCATAAGGCAGATTATTACTAATGAAGACTCTCATTCCCAATTGAACGCTCAGTATTTTAGCCAGCCCATCTGCAATGGTAGTGGTACCTGATTTATCTATTTTCTGAAAGTCTTTGGTGTAATCCACACTAGCAATTGAAACACGATGATTACCTCTGAAAGCCCCTGTATCGACTGGACTTTTAAGCACAACACCTTGAAGCATTGCAGCAGTGATTTTTCTTTGTAGTTCTGAGCCATCACGTAAAACTTGGAGTGTGAATTGTGATGGTCTTAATCCGTTCCAGCCCATAAATTTCACCCATCAATCAAAATTAAACTTTCCTCAACTGGCAAATCCAAATACTTCCACTTGGATCTTTACCTACATTCAAGACTTTGAATTGACCATCTGCCCCCCAAACATCATCAATCTGAGGCACACCAGTTACTTCATTTTGAAGCACTAAGGCTTTTACATCCTCAACTTGGTAATCAATAGGTTTAACCAAATCTCGCTTATATGAGCCAAATACACCACGTCCAGAGTACTGCTCAACAGTCACAGTAGGATAAGTCTGCGTTTCAAAGTCGAAATCACCTGACTGGATTTCTTTAGAACATGTAAAGGTGGTGATTGCATCTGTTAAATCAGTATCAAATGCTTCTTCAATCTCGGCTTGTAATTCATCTCTCAATCCCATCACAGTTTCCTCACCATTTGAACGCGTGATTTTTTGGTATAAGGCTTAATCAAATCTAAAATGAATTGCTCAACTGCATTAATGGATTTAGATCCATCCTGGTATACCTTTTCGCTTTCGACACTGTCAGCTTTTACTCGTTTAGATTTAAGCTCTTGGTCTTTATCTATGTAAAGTTTTTTATCAATAATGCCCTTAATGATCTCAAAAGATGCTTCTTTCAAATCATCTGGCACATCATCAACATTTTCATAATCTTTAACATTTCGAGCGATTAAATATGCTCGACTTTTCTTAAGAAGTTGAGCCTTGTCACTTTCACTTTGGCTGGTCCAAGTATCCCCAAGCGCTTGCTCAACTTCTGATTCAGTGACAAAACTCATGATTCACCTACTTTGCTTTGGTTGTTTTCGGTTTTTCTTCATCCGTTTTATCGGCGTTTGCTTCCAATTCGGTGATACGTGCTTTCATTGCTTCAATGTTATTTTGGAATGTAATAAATTCACCTTTTGATGTTTTAAGCTGGTCTAATGCTTCATCACGTTCTGCAACCACCTTTTCACACTCAGCTTTTGCTTCATCAACAACAGCCTGTAATTCAGGCGTGATGCCTACATTAACTTGAACTGATAGAGCCTGAGCACTTAAGAACGCATAGGCTTGTTTTACTGCTTCAGCATTCGGGAATTCATCATCGACTTCAACTGAAGTTGCGGCAGAGATAACACCTAAAAATGAAGTGCGGTAGCAAACATCAGGATATCCAATTACTGGAATACTATTGGTATAAATTACTTTCACTTTATTCTCCAAAACAAAGGCGACCGAAGCCGCCAAGTTTATTAAGGTGTACCTGAGATTACCGCAGCAAAAGGCACAAGTTTACGATCAAACACACGCTCCCAATTTGCTGCATTTGCATACTGAGCAATTGTTGGAGTTTTATTTGGATCTTCCTCACCTTTCCATGAGAACCCGGCAGGCTGCAAGATGTAAGTCTTACGCTCTACGATGATTTCAGAACCACCACCGTTACCACCTAAGGCATCACGCTGAACTTCGACTGGATTGGTTGGAGTACCTTCACCATAACCGAAGGCACCCGTACCAAAGAACATTGAAAGATATTGGTTTGTTCCATAAGTAAGACCATCATCCATAAAGATTGGCTTACCAAGGTAGGTCGTTAAGATGATATTGCCTTGTGAGTCTTTCACATACTCAATCAGGTCTTTTTGCACCATCTGCTTCATCACAACAGAATGCACACCAATTGCAGCAAACTGATCGGCTGCATCACCAGCGGTAAATGCTGCATCCTGCATTGCTGTAGCTGTCATTGCTGCCCCTGCATCAATAACCATATCGCCTGAATTATTGGCAAGGTTCGACGCAATCACACCACGTGCAGCACCCAATAAGTAACGCTGCCATTGACGTTCCCAATATTTCCCATAACGGTTGCGAATGTGTTGCATTGGTTCGCTGTTGGCAAGCTCAGTAGTTAAATCTGACACGCCATAAGGTTTGTTCAAATAAAGAGTACGAGCTTGCATCTTGCCTTGCGACGCTTTACCTACTTTACCTTTTTGATCTGGATCGTCTGTAGAGACGTTTGCCTCTTCATTGGCATCTAGATCCTGCCAATAAGAAATTGTTGAAGTACCTTGACCATTATTTGCAATATCACTCAAAGCTGGGTTTTTGGTAACAATACCTGATTGATAAACTGCCGTTTTTTCAGGTGAATTCACTGGATTTAATGTTTGGTAGTAATCCCCAACAAAAATATCCGCAATACGAGTAGCTGGCATAAATTAGTTTTCCTTAGTTTTTAATAACTGTTGAAATGCGTTTGGATTTTCACGCGCAATTGCTGCACGTTCTGATTCTGTATAGTCAGACCATTTTTTAGTTGATGTTCCTGAACCTGGTGCACCAGAACCTTGTGCTTTAGGGAAGAAATAAGACTTGGTTTCACGCAGACTTTCGACCCATTCTTTAGGGCTTAATGGAGTTGAGCCATCTTTCCCAATAATTGTTTCGCCATTGGCATCGATCATCACAGCATTGCCTTTTTCATCTAAAGCAAACTGTGATAAAGCCAAAGCGGTAACATCGTCTGTCGCTTCCGCTAAACCACCAACACCGCTGAACGCTTGAGCGATCTGACCTTTCACTACGGACTGTTTAAACTGATTCGCATATGCTTCAGCTTTATTTGCTCGCTCAGTTTCAGCCTGCAGCTGTTTGTCATGGTCTTGCTTCATTTTTTCAGTGCGCTTTTGAATGACTTCATCAATCTTGCCCTCGGCAATCAGTTTTGATTCTTCATCCATATTGGCTTTTGAAAGAAGGTCTTTAACTGCTGTTAAATCCACTCCTTCCAACTGCTTTTTAATGCCTGAAAGTTCAGTGTTTAAGTCTTTGTTCTTTCCAAGTAGCTCATCATTTTTTGCCTTCAAGCCTTTGACCTGTTCATCTACGGCATTTTTGATTGCTTCTTGAATTTCAGGATTGTTTAAATCAATTTTATTGTCTTCTGACATGTAATATTCCTCGAATAACCGCCTAGCGGATTTGTGAACCTGAGCTTTGCGCAGGCAATAAAAAAGCACCCTGTTGGGTGCTTTAGTTCTAAATTAAATACTATTCACATTTAAATTCTGTATCTTTCAACTCAGCTTTTGCTCGCTCATATAGACCTTTGTAAATCAATTGTGATTCTTTTACTTTTTCAATAGTTGAGTCATCATCTAAATTATTAGTTTTCATTAATTCCTGATATTCAACGTAGTGGTCAGCTATAAAGTCTATTAAATTAAGGTTTGCTTTGTTTAGTTCACACCAAGCTTTTTTGGACTGTAATTTTTCAGAAATTGCGACATTTTTATCATCATAATTCCTTGATGAAACATAATTATTGATGACTGCTTTTTTAAGTTCTTTATTAAGCTTCACATACTCATTTTCAAAATTATAATCGCCTGTAGCAGAGGCAATTGAAGCAATAAAAAGACTAAATATTAGTAATATTAATTTCATTAGATTTTTGACCATTTTATGAAGTATGCAAGATAATTATACTTTAAGCCCTAACTCCTTAAATGTCTTTTCATCCATTTCTTTTAACTGCTTCAATGTATATTTCTGATCAGTCAAAGGGTCAATGAAACGCTGAATTGGATATTTTCCGGTTTTCCATAATTCATATCGAGACTTACCAAGCCAACCGATTTGATATTCTTTGCTTTGGTGTGGAAACCAATCTTTATATGAGGTATTAGCATCAACTTGACCAATCTTGCCATCACGCTGATCTTTAGGAATTTGCTTAACAGCTCGATTATCTGCGACAAATGGTCTTAATCCAGCAATCTTCCCATTGGCATCGACACCAAGCAACGAAGATCGACAATGCGGATGCAATGGTGGAAGTCTAATATTTGGATCACCTTTTTTCCAAATGGTTTGATCTAAAGAAGCACAAAGTAATGAAGTTCTTCCATCAAGCACACTAAAGAACTTGTAGAAATCAAAACCCAAGGCATCCCAAGTATACACATAAGATTGATTTGACACATGACTTCGGGCAGTTCTAACAACTCGATCCACATCTTTAAACGATTGATCGATCAAACCATCAAAATGAACTTTCTTTCCATCAATAGTTTTGTCATAACCTCGAATTCGTTTAACAATTTCATAATTCGTTTGACCGGAATTAATTCCATCTCGAATTGCATATTCAACTTTTTGGCGTGCCGTTGTTGCGATATTTTCAAGTAAGCTGTCAACCAAAGCGCCACCAGTTAAAGGTTTATGCCTGATCTTGGTATACAGCTTTTTACCATCAGGCTCTTTAATTGGATTATTCAGTGCCTTGGATAACCACAAAGACTCGTAAACAGCGAATGCCTTTGCCGTAACAGCAAAAGTTTCAGGCAGCGCGACACTTAAACTCAAGAACCATTCATTAATAAGGCTGCGTACTTCTTTGAGCTTTGGTGTGGTGTAAAGCGCCCCACTTAAAGCAATTTTCTCTTGTTCGCTCAACTCATCCAGTAAATCACGAAGTTTCAAAACCATTTCGTTAGAATGACTACTGAAAATCTGCCAAAGCTCATTCACAATTTGACTCGATGCACGATGCAAGTAAGTTTGATGCTGAATAAATGCATTTAGAAATGCTTGCTCTTGAATCGAGTTATTCATGGTCTAACCCATATTTAGTGTGCCTTCAGTTTCTTGTTCAACCTTAAGCAATTCTTCTTGATACCCACCTTCTGGAAGTTTGCCAGTAGCAATGTAATCCCAATAAGTTGAGAACGAGTTTTTACCAGCCAAAGCACCTTCATAAAGTTGCTTAGCCAAATTAATGTCATAGGATTGATTAGAAAATTCGGGCTTAACTGTAAACACATAATCATTAGGATTTAGCCCAAGCCATTGAGCTGCATATTTTAATGCCTGCTCAATACCCTCTGCTGCACAAGTCACAATACTATGTAAACTCGCATGCTGATCATCTTGTCTCGCTCGACGCGCTTCACCTGATTCTTGTGTATTGGTATCAATAACCTTGGCGCCAGCTTCTAATGCAGCATTCTTTTGAGAATCCATTTCAGCTTTGGTTTTATCAATACCCACGCCTTCGATCTCTAAATATCCACACTCAGCACCCTGAGGTAAATCCCAAACTGCCATTACACCAGTAACGCTAATCTCATCATCATCTGTTAGGCCACTAATCCATGGTTGAGGATGGGCTGTATGATGAAGTGATTGAAAATAATCCGCAGATAACTGGTAATACTTTATCGCAGCCTTTGCCATGGATAACAATGGAATTGACCCTACATTAGGTGAATTATTCGTTGCACCAATAAAAACAAATGTAATGAAACCTAGATTTTTATCACCAATTTTCGGAGTTTTATCTTCAGTTTTCCCACCGTCATGCAGGACCACTTCAAAAGTACCATCATTTAATTCTAAAGAACGCTGAACTGTCTTTGTGCTATGGCTGAACTTATCTTCACCTGAACTATGTTGTTCTTCTAAAACAACCAATGTTGTATCTTTACGACCCTCAACACTGTTTTCCTTCCAATTTATGATAGATAGTGCGTCATACAGAGCAAAATAAGGTTTCCCATCACCATCTACATCGATGTAAAGTCCACAACGGCCAAATTCAATAATCTGCTCAACTATTCGGATGAATAACTGCTTTAATCCAAATCCATCATTTGTTGCATTTTCTTCTAAATGCTTCATCAAATTACTTTTGATCTGAATTTCAGGAGTAAGTTTAGAAACTAAACCAATCATAGTTCTTAATGAATCTTGGACCCATAGTGGATATTGAGCTCTTTGCAGATACCCATTATAGATTTCTTTACCAAGTGGACTTTGTTTTTCAGCTTCAATTTGACCTGCTGACTTTGGTAGATACTTAGTTGTAGCCTCTTTTATGGTTTCTTCGCCAGCAACAGAGCTTGAATCCCGCATCAGTTGCCAACTCTTTTTGACCGCTGCGTACTGCGGATGTTGATCTGTAACTGCCATATTAATACCATTAAAAAAGCACCCGAAGGTGCAAACTGTTTAAGCCATCCCGGGTATTCTTCGAGTTTTGACTTTTCTTTCTCGCTTGTTCATTGCTACACCAAACATACGGAAGGCATCGGCACCATGAGACGTATGATCATGCAGAGGTTTATCTTTCCAACACCCTTTTTTGTCATCCCACTCTTTACGATAGTTCTCTAAATGAGAAATACCTTCTTCACACTTGGTTTCATCAAACTCACAGAATTTAAGTATCTCACGAGTCTGTTCTATACCATCCATCACACCTATGCTTTCAACTACTTCAAATCGGACTGAATAAATCTCACCTTCAATCTCATAACCTTCTTTGGCAATGTCTAAACGCGATTTTGCATCACCAGTTAAAGAACGGTTTTTGATGTCGTGTGGTGCGTAGTGTTTTGAATATGTGTAGCCTTTATCTTTCAACACTTTAAAGTAATGTCTTAAGCCTTCACCTGAGTTTTCGTAGTAATCAATGACTTGATAACATTCATCAGAAATTTTCCTGATAAACCAAATTGCCATTGAGTCCGAAACGCCTAAATCCCAAAATGTCATTACAGGCAAATGATCATTGCTTGGTAATTCGCCTACTCGACCATTTGCATATAAGAATTTAAATTGCTTCTTGTAATACGCGCCTTCAACTGATTGCTGAAATGCTTCTTCAGGAATACTCGGATATTCTCGTTTAATATCATCACCCAAAGTCTTTTCTTTGGATGCATACCATGACTGTTGTTCAGGTGTGGTGTGAATATTGTGCTTAACTTTTAAATCTGAGAAGTATTCCCTTAATCGTTCCGATATCTCTGTTGCTGGGATTTGATATTCAGAGTTCTTCCACCATGAGAAGAAAAAGAATTTCCACTCTAATGGGTTTAAAGTTTTACCTTGAAGTTTTAATTTTTCAGCGTCTTGGCAATATTGATAGAAATAACCACTGCGTCCTTCTGCAGTACTTTCAAGAGTAATCCGACCACCAAGTGGTACAGCTTCAAATGCACCAGTAACAATCTCTTTTGCTTTATCAGGATGCTTTGCACAAATCTTCCCAAATTCTGAAACATGCAAGCTGTATAGCGTTCCACCACGAAATGAAGTTGAAACGGTAACGGATCCACCTTTCTTAAATACGATTTCACTGGTTGTTTCTTTGGTAACTTTATTCGCCTGCTTTACATCATCAGTCAAGCGGTCATAAGCATATTTGGTTTTATTACGAAAAAGTCGTTCTGCATCTGGCAAAGTATGTGCAATCAAAGCGCAATGCTTGTGATGAAATAGAGCTAGATCTAGCTGAATAATGCAAACTTCTGTAGTGAAACCAAGCTGACGAGCTTTAAGAATGACATTTCGGTCATGCATACCATCAAAGTATTCTAACTGCTCAGGTGTCATTTTAAATCTGACACATTTTCCGTTTTTATCTTCTACAAAATAAAGATTATTTAAGCGCCAGAACCGATTTTTAAGGAGTTCTCTTCGTTTATTTGAGAGCATTTTACCTCCTTAAAGATCATCATCTCCTATCTCATCCATCACATCAGATATTGTCTGAACGGTTACTAATCCTGAATGTTCAATCTTATCTTTAAAGGCCCCAACACTCACATGCTTGCCGATTAACTCAAGGTTCTTAACCTTATCAGGCCATTTGATTTTTTTAAGCCAGCCTGATTGCTCACGATCTTCTCCGAAGCCCTCAAATTGCTCAATATTTTCTATATTGGAAACATATTGACGCCAAATTAAAGGCCACTCACCAATTGGTTTGAAGTTGTAAGAGTCATCCATAATGTCTAAAACGTCCATTTGATCTATCTCAACCAAACGCCTTAAAACATAATCCGCATCTACTTGTGTGCGCTCCAATCTTTGAGCACTTAAATAAGCAACACGTTCTTGAACTTCATCACGTTCAAATGCTCTCCACGAAGTACTCTTATCCGCATACCCAGCCAATTCACCAGCCTTGGCAATGTTCAAGCATTTTAAGTATTCTTGCGCTAACCGTTCACGACGGTCATCTTCAAGTGGCTCACTCCCTTTCGGAAGCTCTATATCTTCCATAAAGTAATCTCCCTAACTTGATTAGTAAAATTTAATAAAGTATTTAATTATAAAACCTTATTAACCTTATTAAATAATTCAGAATTAATAACTTTATTTTTCATTGAGGTTAATTTAGTAAAATTATAAGAATCCACTTGGAATTGCGTTATTTTTTCAGCACAAAATTTAAAAAGATCAATTAATTGATAATTGATGTAATTGGATTCATAGTGAACCAAATTCATAAAGAAAATACAATTTAGTATTGAAATGCAGCGGCCATGTGCATATTCCTTAGTAATGCCTAAAAGTGCTAAATCAAGTTCAGATTCATCCAAAACTCTTACCAGTTCATCGAAAGTAAGGTGATCGGCATTTTCAAATTCTTTTTCAAAAAATAATGCTGCAAATACAAAATCTAAATAATTATGCGCATTATTGAAATTTTTAACATTATCAAAGAAATCTCTAGAATTAATGTCGATAGAAGATTGAAGCGATGTTTGTTTTGCCAGTTGTGAAAAATTCTCATTTAGTACTTCTATTCTTGAATTATTTCTGTTGAAGTGATCATCAATTTGATCGGAGATATTTATCATATTCTTTTTGACTATTTTTATATCTTCTAATGCTTCAGCTTGGATTTTTAGTTTGTCTTTGATTTTTACTAATGATGAAATCTGTGTTGACAACGTTTCACTTGAATTCTTTTGCTGTTGAGATTCACCATAAGTGTAACCGATAGCAAGTACTGCAAGAATTATTGAAATTAATGTTCCTGCAAATGATACATATCCCAATGCGCTACTATTTCCTGCAAATTGGAAAGCTACCCAAAAGATAAAAGCTTCCATAATTAGCAATATAATTATTGAAAGTATCCATTCACGTGTTGAAAATTTTGTTTTTTCACTCATTACAATGAACTCATAATTTTTAAATTTTTTGAATTATATGTAAAAATTACAAATATTTATACTTTTTATTATCAACTAATTATTAGGATTCTTCACTTTTCAGCCCATCTTCAATATTCTTCACATACCCATTAATCTGCTTCACCCTCATTTCACACTGGTTCTTAAACGCCCACGTGGAATTAAGATGATTAAGTGAGAGTAAGCGTGCCTTATCCTCTTCGAGTAGCTTGAGGTTCTTTTGTGCTTTGATTTTGTCCATAGATCACCAATCCGACCAAGGATTTAAAGCTCTCGGTTTATTTTTTTGATATTTCCAATTTTTATAGTCTTGGTACCACGTGTAGAAAAAAATCAAAACCACACTAATTAGGATGATGATTAAACCAATATGAGTAATATTAATCCCACTCTCTCCAAGACAAAATAAAACCCCTTACGGGGCAAAGTAAACGTAGCTAAAGGTTAGAACGTTGTCGGTTGAGCAACTGCACGAACCAAATACATTAAACCTGTTTGAAAATCTGTCTTTGCCATAGCAGCAAAGCGTTCAGGTGTTGCAGATTCAAGACGATCCCATTCATCTAAATCATGAACTTGCTGACCAGCATCACACTTACAGTTATAACGCTGTGTCGAAATGTGGTTTTGAACTTTCTCAATAACAGCTTGGACTTGTGGACCAATTGCTTTGATTTCATTCATCAAGTCGATTTCTTCTTGAGATAGGTCACGGTAACCTTTGATTTTTTGGTGTTGGTTTTGCATTTCACTTTCCTCTAGGCATTAAAAAACCCCTCGGAAGGGGCTTTAAGATTAATTAATATATTCTTGCTCAGAGGGGATCAAGAACATAAAAATCAACCTATAGTATTTTTTAACATTTTTTTGAATTATTGTTCTCAAATTTGTAGAACAATTTAGATCAAGTTTACTATTAGTTAAATTTATGTGGTGCTAATCACCTTACCGCACTTCCGACACTCTCTCACTGTAAAGAAATCTGAGTATTCCCAAACGTGGCGGCAGAAGATTTGTTTGATTCGGAGCATGTTGGCAACTCCAACAAAATGGTGTGATTACACCTAATTAAAATATGGCACGCCATGTAGGGCTCGAACCTACAACCATTGGTATAGAAAACCCATGCTCTATCCAGTTGAGCTAATGGCGCGTAAAAAAAGGACGTGTTGATCTGCCACATCCTTGCCTTAGATTACGATATTGATCAGCTCGGCAACTGATCTACCGCTACTCAACACAACAAACTTCTCAAAGTTAGCTATTGATCTGCTCTGTGTCTTTCAATTCCATTCGTCGGGGTGTCACCCACAATTTAAGGCTCTGAGGCTAACTCAATGTGTGACGAAATCACATTGGATATTTAGATATTTTGCTTGTATTCGACCACATACAAGCGGATGTGTTTATGGACATTACTGTCTGTCTAACCCTTTACGCCCCAATGGTGTGCTGGCTCTATTAAACCAATGCCAAGGGTTGAGGCAATAAAAAAGACGCCTAAGCGCCCTAAATAACACAAATAAATCTTTAAATTTTACGTCTAACCCTCTGTAGCTCTTTAAGCCCTTTCATTTAATCAAAGACAAGGGTTTATAAATTTTTCATAAAATATAATTTTTTTAATCAATTTAATGCAATGTATTATTCTTCAAAAACTCTATAAGTTATCACTATATTATTTTTAGCTAAAAAATCTTTAATATCATCAAAAAAAAGTTTGCTAAATGCATTAAATTCATTTGGTTGAATTATCTCAATACTTGTTTTTTCAATTTCATGAGAACCAAATTTCTCCGCAATTTCATCTGAAAAAATGTACTTTACATATAAATTAATCTTATCAGTTAGTAATTGAGCATGAGTTGTATTCCTTTCATCTATATCACTATTACGCACACTATCATCATCCCAAAAGTAACTATCTAAAATCATTAATTTCAAATGCTTCTCCTCTGGAATATAGGCAATATAGTCTATTTCATCAAGATTCGTGATACTCATATCAATGTCCTACTTAAGATAATTATCTGGTCGTAAAATTAAAATTATAAATGGCACTGCTTCCTTATTTTATTTGAAAGTATCCCACCTTGGATTCTTGACCGCTAAGATCGCCACCGATGCAAATATTCATGTGTTTTCCTATTTATCGGTTGGAGTTTAACACCTATTGTTTTAAGTAAAATAAAGAAATAATACGAAACCAAGTGCAATCAAAGCCAAAATCAACCAAACATTTATACAATTAAAACTTTTAATAAAATTCCACATTAGCTATCCCCCAGAAATTGCTATGTAAATTTTACTATGTTGTCACTTTTCTGCAATATATCCATGGATAGAAAACAAAAAAGCCCACATTTCTGTGAGCTTCATATCTAGTGGATTACCATAACTTCGTCCACTATAATCTGATAACTAAGTTAATAGATTTTAATAAACTAATACCAATTTTAATTTTGATGGAGTTAATAGAGAATTTTCAAAAGCATCATTTATAAAGCTTTTGCTATCAAGGTGCTTAATTTTATTAAACTCTGAATTAGAAATTCTCACATTTATGATATCACGAATACTTGAATCATGATTTATTGTAATAGCAACTTCCGAATTTTCAAAAAAAGTTTTTAAAAATGCAACAATTACAATTTTTTGAAATTCATCCATCTTCTCAAAAACGTAGACTAATTTCTTGTAATCCATAAACAATGCCTTTAAATGAACAACCATCAATTTAAATTAATGTTTTGAACTAAGCTATAACCTGTAATACGACCAGTATATAAAAACTATACCTTAGTCTTCGTTTAAATGAAATGGTTAAGTATTAATTTCTTTGTAAGTATTTTTACGATATTTTTCAATCGCCTCTGAGGCGCATTTGATTGATGTTTCTAAAGCGATAATCATCATGTTTTCGTATTGCTTCCATGTCATACGATAAGCATCTACTTTCATTTGATGTGTTCGTATCCCCGCATAATACAATCGCCCTTGAGCTGTAAAATTATTCTCCAATTCAGGATCTATCGAGAAATCAATTACCATTCGAGCAATCAACACTGCCAAATAATCCAACTGAATCCCTTCAGGCTCTCGACGCTTATCACTCAATGCATTTGCAATCATGATCTTTGCCAAATGATTCTGCACAAACTCAAAATCACTCTTACTGTTCTGACCAAATATAATTACCGATGTAATCGACTTCTCCAACTGGGTTTCCATTGACGCAATAGCACCCAAGCGATCTTGATAGTCCAAAGGTTTCTCTCCTGTGCCTTTTGTCTCATCATTGAATTGCGGTGACTTAGCAGTGATGCCATGAGTCAACCACTCGAATTGTTCAAACTTCTCTGCTACTGCGTTCATAATTGCCCCTTAAACTTCTAAAATCTCAATCCCATGCACTGACATCATCAAATGCTTTTTGATTCGATACTCAGCAAGACTTCTTGAAATCTTGCTTTTGACATCTTCCACCACTTGGCACCCATCTTTGAGATAAACAAAATCTGCTATATAACGAAGTGCTGGCTTCTTACGTGGTTCATTGCTAAATCTGACTGACTCAGCTAGTACAAACGCGTATTGCGTCTGTAGCTCCCTGATTTCCCCTGCACGCTCAAGAATCTTCAACTCTCGATAACGTTTAGCCTCTTTGACTGAATCGAACTTTAGACCATCGCATTCGACAGTCTTGTTCTTGTATTTTGGTTGTCTTGACCTTGCAACTGGCTTGCTTTGCGTCTGCCACCCTTTAGGAATTTGCATTGTTGCCCCTCAAAGCTTTTATCGCCAAATAACAAGATTGATCCATCCCTTTATTACGCACATCATTAAGATGATTTAGAGCCCCTTCAATCCGCTTGTCTTTCTCTTCAACTGCTTGCCAAGTTTTTTTAATTTCACTTTCAAAACCTTTAATTTGATCTCTTTTGATACCGAGTTGAGCCTTTAAGAAATCAACCTCTTTCGCAAATTGAGCTTTAAACTCACACTCTCTTTGATGTGCTTGAGCAAAGGTTTCGATGTCTTCGTATGCTTGGTTTAGCTCAGCCTGTCGGGATTGCCATACTTCCCATCTTGCTTGATACTCAGATGCTTTAGCTTCAGCAACATAAGGGCAGTAATATTTATTTCGCTTTTCATCAAACTCAATCCAATGCGCAGGGATTGGAAACTTTTTCTCAAACGCTTCTCTGCACTTATCCATGACGTTCTGCCTCCTCATCTCTGAATTCGCAAATCGTGCACTGGTATGTCTTATGCGAATCACCATAAATCGTGACATCTTCAAAATTATGGTTGCAGCCTAAATCCACCTCATTTCCACAATGAATGCAAAAACCATCATTGGCACTATGCTGGCTTTTAGTCATGTATTTATTGCAAGACCAGCATTTTATTTGTTCGTCATGCTCTGCAATGGCGGTGCGGAGGTCGTTTAAACTCAATATCTGAAATTGATAGGGACAACAAATTGTATAATCAGTTTCAAGCCAATCCTCCCCATCAAATTCAATGAATTGATAACCCTCTAAAGCTATATAAACTTGACCTTCTTCATGTTTCAAATCTATATATTCAGCCCCTTCAGGTGCATCCTCTAAAATCTCTAGCATCTGCTCAATAGTCAGGTTGTTTATAGTTGTCATAGTGCCACCTCACCCTTGTCTACATTCATGATGTCTTTAGCGTACTGAGTAGCCTTGTAATGACTATTTGAAACTCGCTCTAAATAACCTGATTTGACGTGTTCATTTAACAAGCTGTATATCGTTGTTCGGTGATAATCGAAAACAGCTTCTTGAACATCAGCCACCGAAAATGGCTCAGTTGCGTAACACGCAAATAGGGTTAAGCTAATTTGATCTTCAAAGTTCACACGCTTGTATTGTTTTGATTGACTCACACCCCACCCCCTACGCTTTCATTCAAGCTGCTTTCAGATAGATATTCGAATGCGCTTTTAGCCACGATTGGAACCTGTCCATTTCCAATGGCTTTAAGTCTGTCCACCCTATAGGCCACCCCATTAGCCACTCGACCCAGTCCGGATTTAATGCCCCAGATGTGTCCGACACACTCATAGAAAGTCCGATTTGTTTGCCCTTTTGGATTCTCCGCTGGATCACTGGAGAACCAAGATTCCCCCTGTCTCGACAATCCGATGCTTGAGGTGTTGGATAGCGCAGCGGAGTCTTTACTTGTTGTGCAAGCGACATCCCAGTCATATTTGGAGTTATTGTTCCTCCACGTGTTGAGTCGCTCGCTGCGGGAGTTGCCCACATTTTCACAGTCGACTCTAAGCAAGGGCTTTTGCGATTTCTTTCCGATCGACAATCCTTTCTTGTTGAGTCTGATGCCTTGGGTGTGGGCAACAATCCACAACCGGTCACGTTGATGGGGCGCTCCAAAGTTAGATGCTGATAAACGAGCCCATTGCGCGTCATACCCCATTTTGGCAAGATCACTAATGACTCTTGTAAGTCCTCTTCCCACAAGCATTGGTGAGTTTTCCACGAGCACGAATTTAGGTCGAACTTCACCAACAATTCTTGCCATTTCTGCCCAAAGCCCAGATCTTTCACCGTCGATCCCTGCACCTTTTCCTGCTGCGCTAATGTCCTGGCATGGAAATCCCCCAGATACAACATCAACAACTCCCTTCCAAGGCTTTCCGTCAAAACTTGTAATGTCAGACCAAATCGGGAAAGGTTTGAGAATTCCATCATTTTGTCGTTGCGCCAAAACTTGTGCTGCGTAGGCATCACGTTCAACTGCGCATACTGTATTCCATCCAAGCAAATGCGATCCGAGAACTCCGCCACCAGCGCCTGCGAAAAGAGCCAACTCATTTAAACCACCTTTATTTTTTAATTCTTCACACCAATCGAGAGTTTTGTTGTCATGCAAGTCCTTCATACCAGCTCCCCTTGCATCATTGGCTTAACGACACCTCGTATTTCCATTTGAGCTTCTTGAAATGCATCCTTCCAAGACTTGCCAGTTGCCATTATTTTTGTTGTGAGATCAGCAATAGATTTCTGCTCATCCGTTAGATTTGATTTGTAAGTTTTAGGAATAGACTTTACTGGTTCTTTTGAGCCAATCATCACTGGTGGCACATACCATTCTTGTTGTTTACCCAATGTTTGAGCTTTAGCAACATAATCCTCATACAGCGTTTTGAACTGCTGATAAGCTGATTTCATATCGCCTTGAACAACCATCCAATAAACTGAATCCCAAGCAAGCTTTGCCAGTTTGGTAATCTTCAAAGTTGATTTGATTAAGTCCGCTTCTGACTGATTTGAATAATCACAAGCACGTTGCCAAGCCTCTTGAGCTGTTTGCCATGAGCCTGACACACACCAAGCTCTAAACTCTGCGATATCAGGACAGAAACGGCTTGAATACAAACGAGCCATACCCTGTCTAAATTGTTCATCACTTAGGTTCATCAATGCGCCACGAACGATCATTATCATTGCTTGAGCATCAAGGTTTTCGTAACGCTTCTTGAACTGCCCGCCAAACAAGGCTTGCAAGGTTTGAAGTAATTCGTCCTCTTTGGTGATCACATTAAGCATGTCCCACCTCCTCAATCAGAACCGACTTTTTTGGGGTTATATCAATCGGCTCCTCAAGTGTTTGATTGAGTTGTTGAGCAAAGCCTTGATTGTATTCAGCCCATGAGTTTTGATTTTGATTAACTGGTTTAGTTGCCTGCTCTTTCTGCTGATTTCGAACAACCCATTGAACAAACTTAACCAATGCTTTGTTGTCAGCCATGTGCTGATCTGCGTAATACAATTCAAACTGAGGCTGTAGTTCATTGATGTATTGCTGGTCTATCGGTTTAGATCCAGTTTTCATCAAATTCACATTCACAAACTCAAGGTCAAACGTATATTTATATTGGTTACTGGTTATTGGTTTATGGTTATTGGTTATAGGTTTATGGTTGCCTTTTTCGTGGGTTTCATTTGATAACCCATCATTAACCGAATTAAAACCACTATGGTTTTCTAAGTTACTGTTTTTCTTAGGTCTGCCTCCTAATTTTCCATTAACTCGATTGGAATTATTTTTTTCCTTGTATGCAGTGATTTCTTTTTCGCAGCGAGAATTTTTTAAATAATTTTCTTCCGCAAAGAAAAAATCTTTAAAAACTGTTTCTACTGCTTGGGTTTGAATTTTCCCTTTTGCACGTAATAAACGGAAAACTTCCTTCATATCATTTGGGAATGGCTTCTCATTCAAGTAATACCAATCCAATGCACGACGGTAGAAGCATTCTTCTACTGGTGATAGATGTGAGGTATCACGCATGAAGTCGCCAATGTGATGTAGATATTTATGCATACTTATTCCCACCAAATCGTTACAGGAATAGCTCCACGAGCACCTTCCCGCACAGGAACGTAATAGTTTTCATATCCTTCTTTAAAAGGAATTCTCTTGTACCAAAGATGCTCACATGGAGAATCGTAAGACTTTAGGCATTCAGCTATGTGTTCAAAATCCTTAAAACATTCAGCTTTAAATTGCTTGATATCATGATGACCCTTTGAGGCAAGTGAATAGCTGTCATCACCCCAATTTTCGATATCAAGTACATAGCTTTTACGCTTACTCGTTTTTGCTTGAGCTTTAGGCTCTGGTTGTGCTAAATTTGTTTTCATATTCATTGGTCCCGAAATTGATGAATTAAAAGCCTGATCTCGTAAATCAGGCTTTTTTAATGTCTAAATCCCCGTGAATCCCTTCGGATCCCTCTCGAAATTCGACCTCTGTACTTAAATCCCTTAACAAAGCAGATACTCCCAAGCGCTCGAACGATTTAGCTTGTAAATTAAGTACATGCCACTCACCTGCAATTTCTTTTTCAAGCAGGTAGGCCATATATTGAGCAAGGTCTTTACCTTTTATTTCAGCTAAAACCTTTGCCCGTTCGTGATTCTCAGGAGATAAGCGCACATGTGTAGATTTTTTTTCAAGGCTCATTGGTTTATCCCTATGCAGCAGTGTTTTGTTGAATATTTAGGTTTAAGAAAAGATGCGGATATTGGAGTTTCACTTTTGATGGAATCCCTCTTTTCATCCAGTTTTGAACCCTTTGTTTGTCTTTATAACCAAGTAGCTCAGCCACTCTGGTTGATCCACCAAGCTTCAAAAGGATTTCTTTGTCAGCTTCGATTGACATAGTCGCCTCTTAATAAACATTTGTTTAGTAGATAGTAAACGATGTGTTTACTATTGTCAATTCATTTGTTTAACACAAAATGTTTACTTTTAGAGATAATGAGAGAAATGGAAAATTTGGTTTTAGAAATGAAGCAAGAGACAGGTACACATCCTTCTGTGGTAAGGCTTTTAGAAGCTAGCGGACTTAATCAAGAAGAAACAGCTAAGCTACTTGATGAATCACCTCAAACAATAACTAATTGGAAAAAGCGCGGAATTTCTAAGGCTGGTGCATTAAAGGCGGCAGGTAAATTTAACGTTTCTGCTAATTGGATTTTAAAAGGTGAAGGCACTAAATCTGATTCTTCAATTAGTAAAGTTGAAGAGTGGGATTCAAGCACACCAGTAGATGACGATGAAGTTGAAATACCATTTTATAAAGATGTTTTAATTTCTTGTGGATCTGGTTCGTTAACTGAAATATTGGGTAGCGAAACTCGCAAATTACGCTTAAGTAAGTCAACTTTAAGACAATATGGTGTCGAATGTTCAAATGCTTATGCATTGACAGCCTTTGGTGATTCAATGACACCCATAATTAACAATGGTGCTACTGTTTATGTTGATATTGGAAGAACAGGCATTGTTGATGGGAAAATTTATGCAATCACGCATGGCGGTCTTTTTAAATTTAAGTATCTTTACAGAATGCCAAAAGGCGGTGTGAGAATAGTTAGCGCTAATAAAGAAGAATATCCAGAAGAAATATTATCGATGGAAGATATTTTTGAGCAAGAATTCGAGGTTATTGCTTATGCATTTAATGTTCAAAACCCATTACCATAAATAATAAACATATTGTTTTCTAAAGACTGCATTTGCAGTCTTTTTTTTATTCTATTGTTTAGTAAGAAGAAAACAAAATAATAAACATTTGTTTATAGAACCTCTTGACTACAGTAAACACTGTGTTTACTATTTACCTCATACACAAACAAAAAAGCCCCTAGCTTTCGACGGACAGGGACTTTTACCAAATGGCGAGGTAATTATGTCACACAAAAAACCACAACGTCTACTGACGATAGATCAAATCGTTAAACGAGCATTTATCCAGGATGTATTTCTTGGCTCAATCATCATCTTTTTAATTGGTGCGATGTTCTATATCGCTTTGGTAAGGGGGTGAGTTGTGAAAACCTTTCTAATCAAAGTTATAGCATACGAATTTATCACTGTTCAGGCTGATAACGAAGATCGCGCATGTGATTTAGCTGCGGAACGTTTTGGTGAAAACGTTGAAATTGATGAAGCAACAGTAATTGAATCATCAAAGGAGCCACAACAATGAATATGCTTTCTAAACAACCTATTTATGGCATCGATTACATTCATTGCGTCAACTGTGGTCGCACCGTTCAAAACAAAAAAGCCTTAGGCGCAAATGGTCACTCATGGAATTGTTCATGTGGTTGGTTCAAAAACATTTGGTCTTGCAAAGTGGCTTAGGAGAATAACAAATGGCTATTCAAATTATTACAGCTGATCAGGCTCTTACAGTTAAAGCAATTATCACATACATCTATGCTGATCCTGGTCTAGGTAAAACTTCGATGGGTTTCACTGGTGACAAAGCAATCTCGTTTGACTTTGACAAAGGTTCGCATCGTACTGGTGAATTGCGTCGCGGTGCCGTGGTACCAGTTCAAAAATGGACTGATATTGGCAATCTAACTGAGCAAGACTTGGCACCATACAACACAATTGTTTTGGATACTGTGGGTGCAATGCTTGAGTGCATTAAGTCTTACTTACTATCAATTCCTAATAATCGTCAGAAAGACAATACATTGAAATTAAAGGCACAAGGTGCTGCAAATGTAATGTTCAAGAACTATGTGCATATGCTCATTAGCATGGGCAAAGATGTAGTTTTTTTGGCCCATGCATCTGAAGATCAAAACGGTGATCAAGTGATTTATCGTCCAGATCTTGGCGGTAAAAATCGTAATGAACTCTATCGAATTGCCGATGTAATGGGTTATTTAACCACTGTCAGAACTCAAGAAGGTAAAACAGCACGAGTTATTAATTTCAATCCATCTGACACTCATCATGCTAAAAATGCGGGTGCTTTAGGCGGTGAAACTGGTGAGGTTTGGGTACCAGATTTAAAAGAGAATCCAATGTTCTTGGCAGATTTAATCAGTCAAGCCAAGGATCACATTAATACCCTAACACCTGCTCAATTGGCAGCAAGTAAAGCTATTGAAGAGTTTAATAATTTTGCTCAAAGCTGTGAAGAAGCGGTATATGCAAGTGATCTGAATCAATTAACTGAATCATTAGATAAAGAACACACTTTCTATCACAACATGCGTCAATCAATGGTTAAGCGAGCTAAAGAGCTTGGTTGTGTATTTGATAAAGAACGTAATTCTTGGTCTAACCCACCTGAATTCAATGCTATTTCAGATGTTCAGCGTGATGAACTTCAAGACATTATTTCTTTAAACAATCTCGATGTTAAAGAAGTCTGTGAACATTTAGGTATAGACGCTCTTTCAGCAATTGAACTATCTCATTTCTCTGACGTTAAAGCAGAAATCACACGTATTGCAGTGGAAGGCTTCAATACTGAGGGAGTTACTCAATGACAGCATATTTAGCAATTATGGCAAATGGTGAAAGTGTTGATGCAGTTCGCATCGGCACTCACTTTGAAAGCTTAACAGGTGAAATCCTAGATCCAATCTCATTAATCAATTTTGATCAAATTACCCGTGATCAATATGCATTTGAGTCAGATTTCAAAAAGTACACGATGAAAGCCGATTTCAGTAAATTTGACAGTCTTGTTTATCGAAATTCATTCACCGATGCGGCTTACAAGCTTTGGCGTATTCGTGGCGGATTGCCAATGAATGATCCTGAATACAAGGTAATTGAAAAAGATACCTATATTCCGCAATCCCCTATTTATCGTGGCCGTCGAGGTGAATCATGACCCTCCTAAAACTTTACTTTCACTTGATAATAATGGCGTGGTGGTTGTGATGGAAATTAATAAAGAAAAAAAGTTACATGAAAGATGGTACAAGCAAGAAGATCCTGTTTCTTATCAGTGGTATTTAAATGCAAGCCCTGAGTTCATGCAAGATTTTGAACAAAGTGAAAAATCTTGGCTTGCAGCCAAAGCCACCCCTGAAGGGTTTGTTTTGGTGAAAAAAGAACTAAGCAGGAAATCAATTCGACTGGGATTAAAGGTTTTGCAAGAAACGGATGATATCGAAAAAGTCTTTGGTGTAATGATCGAAGCACAGGAGCAATGTCATGACTAAATACGACTGGTCAAATGTGCCTAAAGAAGTGAAGTGGATTGCTACTGGATTTCACAGTAAAGCAAAGATGGGATTTATAAATAAGCCTTTAAAAGATGAAGCAATGCTTTGTTGGTGTTCGAGATGGCTGAATGGAGAGCAAATTAAACTTAGTGATGTTTCTGAATTCAAAGGCGACTGGCAAGATTCACTTGAAGAACGTCCAACTAATATTGATTTACCTGAAACCGTGGTTAGGAGTTTGGGAGAAGTGGCGTGAATCAAAAATTACTTGATCCTTGTTGCGGTTCTCGCATGTTTCATTTTGATCATCAAAATCCTAATGTGACTTTTGGCGATGTTAGAAAAGAAAATCACATCCTTTGTGATGATCGACAATTAATTATTAATCCTGACATTCAAATGGATTTTCGCAACATGCCATTTGAAGATGAAAGCTTCCATGGTGTTGTATTTGACCCACCCCACCTATTACATGCTGGGGATAAAAGTTGGCTTGCTTTGAAGTATGGGAAACTTGGCCAAGATTGGAAGAATGATTTGGCCAAAGGTTTTTCAGAGTGCTTTAGGGTTCTTAAACCAAATGGGATTTTAATTTTTAAGTGGAATGAAACTCAAATCAAAGTTAGCGAAATTTTAGAATTAACAGATCGCAAACCGTGGGTTGGTCATCCAAGTGGAAAACGAGCCAACACTCATTGGATTTGTTTTATGAAAGATGGAGACAACCATGAATCAAACTAAACAATGCATATGGACTGAAGTTCCTGGCGGAAATTGGTGGACTGACTGCGACAATGGTTTTGTATTTACTGAGATATCTTCACCAACTGAACATGAATTTAAGTTTTGCTGCTTCTGTGATGGTGAGTTGATAGAAGAAAAGGAGGAAGGTTAAATGGGAACTTTCCAAGTGACACTACAAGGCGACGAGCTTCAGTTGCTTTTGGGTGCTCAAGTTGGTGGCGCAAAAGTTGTAGAAATCAAAGATGTAAGTCCTGAGTTTGTAACTCCTCAAGAATTGTCAATTAAATTTGGAATTAGTGAGGACACTATCAGGGATAAATTAGCATCTATAAATAGAGGTATAGGGCGAAAATGCAAATACAAACCTGAAGAAGCCTATCTCATACTTAGCCAAAAAGAGCAAAAACGACCAGGAAGGAAGAGAGCAAATTAGCTCTCTTTTTTATGAATCCAACATATCAGCAATGTCATTAACATCGGGGTTGTAGTAAGTATTTACTAGCATCTTTATATTTTTATGCCCTGTTACTTTTGCCAAAACCTCAACTGGTAATTTTTGATTATTTACAAATCGAGTAATAGCTTCATGTCGAGCATCATGAAAATGTATGTCTTCAAGACCTACTTTAGCCTTTCTTCTCTCCCACATCAAACGGAAAGCATTTTCTGACTGTGGAATAATTCTAGACTCATCATGTTCAATCAATTCGAGCAAAGCCAAAGCCTTTTTAGTTAATGGAACATTTCGAGCATCACCATTTTTAGTTTTTGGTAAATGTACGTGTCTTTCATAAATATCAGTCTTTTTAATGCCAAGTATTTCACCTCGTCTCATTGCGGTCTCAAGAGCAAACAGAAAACCCCAAGCTACATAGTGTTCTGGCATTGTTGGGATTTTACCTTCTACATAGTCGAGTGAATCAAGAAGCGTTTTAACTTCATCATCACGAATACGCCTATTGCGTGGTTTTGGCTTAACAGGCTTCTTGACGCTCGCCCAAGGATTGTTATCAAGTAAAAATAATTCTTTAACTGCATAAGTAAATACGGAACTATAAAGAGCAATCTCTCTTAATAATGTATTGGCACCAACCTCTTTAGCTCTTTTATTACGCCATGATGTTAAATGTTTTGGAGTGATATCGTGAATAGACATATCAGCCAAAGCGCCAAACTTTTCTTCAAACGGATTTAGCTGCTCTTTAACGTATTTGGACCCACGCAATTTTTTCCCAACTTCATCATAATATTTATAAAAAAGTGTTTTAAATGGGTAATGTTGTTTTAAGCCTTTATCTTCTGCAAGTTGATTAGCTTTTGACTCAAGTAATTTTTGTGCTGCCCATTGTTCACATTCTTTTGCTGTATCACGAGTGGCAGAAGATCGCTTTCCATTGATCATAATTTCAATGGAATAAGATTCACCACGTTTTCTTGGTTTTGGAATTTTCATTATCTTAAACTCAAAAGCTTGACGTAATCTTGACGTAAATTATTCGGCTAAATCGGCTAATTTCACCATTTAAGCCTAGCAGGCTGATATTAGCACATATTATTATACGCATAAAAAAAGGGCTTTAAGCTACTGATTTCGCTTAAAACCCTTATCACATATACATCTAAATCTTGGTAGGTATATCCAGACTCGAACTGGAGACCTCTACGATGTCAACGTAGCGCTCTAACCAACTGAGCTATACACCTGAAGTGCTGAGAATATTATTCATTTTTTAATAAGATGACAAGCCTTATTTCTTCACTTTTAATGCATTCGCACACTCTTTAAGCAATTTCTTGATATTTTTAATATCCTGTTGATTTTCATTACCTAAATAGACAATTTTTTGAAAAATCTGATTCACTTGCTCAAACAGATGTTTTTGTTCAGCCCGCAAGGTTAAACGCTGCATCCATTGTTGAAACGTTTCTGCTTCTGCTTTTTGATCAACCACAGATAATTGATGATTAAATTGAGCAATGATTCGCTCAAGTCCTGACATTTGACGAATGCGCCAAAATTGCGTCACACCCCAATAGATCAACAGTAATCCGAGAATTCCAAAAATTAAAACCAAACCATAACTATAGGCCGATGTTAAGCCAAGTTTCTTCATCCAGCCGCTTTGCTTCTCTGCATCGTAACCGACAACCTTACTCTGCCATTGAAAACCAGCATAGTCACTCCAAACACGCAATGTTCTAAGCAGCGATGAATGCTGAAAACGCAAATTTGAATAACCCGCATCACCAAAAATCGAACGATCATCATTCATCACATTTTGCATACCACGATCAATACGTGTTGGTGCAATGATAGCTGTTGGATCAATGCGTTGCCATTGCCCATGTTGATAAACCTCAGCCCAAGCATGTGCATCTAACTGGCGTACTTCCCAACTCTGACCATCAGGAGACAACTCCCCCCCTTGGTAGCCTGTGACCACACGCGCTGGAATCCCAACATAACGCATCAGCAAGACAAAGCTTGAGGCATAATGTTCACAAAACCCCTGCCGTGATTGAAACAAGAACTCATCAACACGGTGATTCCCTAACTTTCCAGGGGCAAGTGTATAAACAAAATTTTCTTTCTTGTACCAGTTCAATACATTCTGAATATAAGCTTCAGGATTAGACTGACTCTGCTGATACAGATTTAAAGCAAACTTCTGAGCTTGTAGATCACTCTTTTTCGGATAACTGAGGTTATTTTTCAGCATCATCTGTTCAAAATGTGCATCTTGAATATCTCTAACCTGACTCCCCACCCACTGCAATTCAATTGGCTGGGTACGCTGTACCAGTCGTTTAGGTGTAATCGACCAATCTTGGTGTAACTCAAAACGTTGTTCTATTGGAATGGACTTTTCTAAACCGGTAATCCATTGCTGACTTGGATCACTGGCAAGATATTGATAATGAAATCCATCAAGATGCCCTGCGATCTTGGAATACGCTTTTACCTGTTTATTGGCAAACTCACTTGTCCACGTTGTACCATCATAACGATCAAGCACCATCGCTCGCCAATACAGCTCATTACGATTTGGCAATTGCTTCATATTGCCAATAATTCGAAATGCCAATGCACTAGACTGTGAAAGCTCAGCGATATCACCTGGTGACATGCGATCACTCAATCCCGTTACCGCTTTATTATTGGGAATGGGGATTTGCCAAAGTGGTGGCAAACGCGGGAAAAACATAAACAGTAAAACAAAGAATGGCAAAGCTAATGCAATAAATTTAACAATATGTATTGAATCAGTTTTAAATGACTGAAAAATCGGTTGATCTATTTCAAAATTAACGATTTGTACACGATATAGCCCAACCAAGCAACTGATTAAACAGCACAAAACTAACAGTGCCATCCAAAAGGCTTGGCTGTGTAAAAACAAACTGGCACTGACGAATAAAGCGAAGTTAAACAGAATAATGAAGTCTCGTTTTGATTTGGTTTCAAGCGCTTTAGCAAATAAAAAAGTGGAGAGAACGGCTGTCCCTGCTTCTACGCCTAAAAATGTGCGTGAATCAAAATAAATGATGAGCAAAGCTAAAAGTGCAAAAACTAATTTTGGGATTTGTGTAAATAATCGAGGCAGATTATAGACTTGATGTTTATTAGTTTTGTCATAATACAGCGCCAAAGTCATTATATTAATGAGGAATAAAATAGACAATGCAATAGGCATATAAGCCAGTTGTGCCAACCAAATTAAACTCAGCACAACTAAAATTGAAATTTGTATCGATTTATTCATTGTTCATCCTCACGCTTGCGCCAATAAGGTTTTGATATGAATATAGTGCTGTTCTCCAATCCCATTTTCAGTTTGTGCATGCGGTAAAATGATGCTGTACGGCGTTTCAGTCTGATGACATCGATCGACCAACTCCATCATAAAACTCAGCTTCTCTTCATGGTCTGCACTTGGCATTTTGCTATATTCAATTTGCATCGCATGGGTATCGACCAAATCATCGAATTGTTTGACAAATAATCCTTGTCCACGCGCAGCCTGTTTCCAAGAAATGCTTTGCAATGAATCACCTGATTTAAAAGTCCTTAACTCTTTAAATTCATCTAAATCAGGTTCGCCCGTATTAGAATAATTCTGTGATTGATGCGTTAAAGGCTTCGCTTCAGGAGCAATCCAATAACTTTCAGTTAAATAAATATAGGTCCATGCCCGCACCAAACCGAGTGGATATGTGGAGTAAATTTGAATTGGGGGGACTGAAAATTCGCCACGTTGTTGTGGGATAAAATTCAATTCAAAACTTTGTTGTTTTTCTTCAAATAGAAAAGATTGTAATTGTTCATCAAATTTAAAGTTTAAAAATTTAGGCGTAGCACGGTCCTGTTGTAGGTTTACTTTCACTTTAAAAACTTCATTAACCTTACCCACCTCATTGACAATTACGTCTAATGTAATCGCATGTAATTGTTTAAAACTGAGATAGAAACTAATACATAAAATCGCACTCATTAAAAAACAAAAGCCAAGAATTAAATTATTGGCATAATTAATACCAGCAATAAAAGTAATCAGAATGAGGACTAGATATAAAAAACCCTGCTGGTATATAAAAACCAACACTTGGTTTTGTTTCAGTGTACGAGTTCCTGTATAGCGAAACCGAAGATGCAGCCATTTAACAAATCGTTGACCTAACATAAGCGTTTCCAATTAGCCCTTTACAGGAACTTTTTGCATAAGCGCTCGTGTCTCAGACTCACCTAATCCTATACGATGAGACACCACAGCAACAAATACGGCTTGTACATCATCTGCAATTACAAATTGTCTTTTTTCAATCAAAGCATAGGCTTGTGCTGATTTTTTTAACGCCAATAATCCACGTGGAGATAAGCCATGACGACCTTTACGTGTTTCTTCTGCTAAATCAAGCATATATTCAAAAACCACATCGCTCAATGCAATTTGATTTACCATACATTGTAATTGCAAAATTTCCTGATGTTGAAAAATTACTTGCAACTTTTCAATCAAATCATGTCGTGAGTTTTGTTGTAGTAATAGTTTTTCTGCTGCGCGTGATGGATACCCCAAAGACAGTCGCATTAAGAAACGATCAAGTTGTGACTCTGGTAAACTATAGGTTCCACTTTGAAAAAGTGGGTTCTGCGTTGCAATCACCCAAAATGGATGAGGTAAAGAGTAACGTGTACCATCTATAGTGACATTGCCCTCTTCCATTGCTTCAAGCAAAGCACTTTGGGTTTTAGGGCTACAGCGGTTAATTTCATCTGCAAGCAGAATTTGGGTAAAGATTGGACCGTGTTTAAACTCAAATCGATGCTCTTTTTGATTAAACATATTGATCCCAATCACATCACTTGCCAGCATATCATTGGTAAACTGAATCCGTTGAAAATCGAGACCTGCTAGACGTGACAAACTGCTGGCTAAGGTGGTTTTTCCAAGTCCGGGTAGATCTTCAAAAAGTAAATGTCCACCAGCTAATAGACTACATAACGCCAGTTTAGTCTGATGACTTTTATCTAAAATAATTTGGTTAATTTGACTTAAAAAGTCATCAATTTTGGGGTAAAACTGAACGAGGTCTAAATTTGTTACAGGACTATGTTGTTCTGATGCCTTTACTTGTGTTGTTCCCCAAATCACCTTATATTTCCCCAATAAAATTATTGTAACTTCCTTAACATACACGGTTTTAAGGAATACTCAATCTTGACTGCTATAATTCCTTATTTTCATTTGCTGAATATTAGATATACTTCAAAATTTATAGCCCCCATCAACTAAAATTTTAACTTTGCAGCATGTTTTAACTTTATTTTTAAATCATCTGCACCAATTGAAAATTCACTTCCTGAAATTTCAGCCTGTTTAATCAATTCGATTAAGGTTTTATTGATAGGCGCTTGTTTACCTAACTGCTGGGCGAGCTGAACGACTTCGCCATTAATCCAGTCCACTTCTGTGGTTCGCCCTGCCATCAGATCATCTTGCATAGATGATCGCGCCAAGGGATCAATTGCCAACATTTTACGGCTTAATATTTTAAAAATGAAATCGGGCAAACTGATTATTTTAGGCAATAGATGTGCCGAAATTGCTGTGAGTTTGGCTGGCTTAATTTGTGCTAAATCTAAGAGATATAACGTTTCTTGTTGCGCCATAGCAAGGCATTGTCGATATTGATGATTAGACAATTGTTGTTTTAACGGTAACTTTGATAAAGCATTGATTGAATTATTTAAATTCAGCAAAATTTTTGCCCATTGCACTGCAAGCATATCCTGATCAAAAACAATTTCTAATTCAGCTTGTTTAAAAAGCTTGGCTAAATCCTGTTGCTGTGCATACGCTTTCACATGCAACGCACCAGATGTCCCTTGATGAAAATGCCCAACTGCTTGAACTGCAACATTAAAAGGCACCATACCTTCTAAAATCGAATGATGTTTTAAAATCCGCTTTAAAATCGGAACATTACTCAACCCGTTTTGAAAACTCACAATATAGGGTCTGTGTGCGCCCAAGTTGTCATAAAGTTCCTTGGCAACTTGCTCAGTCGCAGCCGACTTTACACATACAAAAATAATATCAGCATCTGTGACTATTTTAGGATCAACACTGAGCTGTAAATCATTTGCCGCGATTTTTATCGTTTTACCAGTGTAATCTGTCAGTTTTAAACCAGACGTGCTTAATTCTTCATATACACGAGAACGTGTAATAAAGCTCACATCAGCACCTACCGTTGCTAATCGACCGCCAATATAACATCCAATACTACCAGCACCATAAATATAGATTTTCATAGCAGTCTCCTTTTCATTTATATGTATTACATGATTTTAGCGGAGTTAGAATTTGCCAACTGTCAGTTATACGACAAGTCTAATCATGAAGTGTGCTGTTATTGCGTTAAACCGATAAATCACTTCGCTCATCTTCAATAAAAAACGGCACCCAAGTGCCGTTTCTATTTAAGCTTTAAATCAACTTATACATTCCATCAACATGGGCATTTCTTCATTGTTCCACCAGCTGTTGGATAGCGGGCATCTACACAATAGCGATGAAAAGTCTTTTCATCCATTGCATCCATATCGGGATGATGCTTTTTCATATGTTCCAGATAATTTTGATAATCTGGAACACCCACCATCAAACGGAAACTTTGTTGTAAGCGTGTCCATAATGTTGCAATTCTAGACCAATTTTTAGGATTAAAAATTAGTTCCTTTTGCGACATGATGGTCATCTTGATGATTTTATAAATCACCGTTTTACCACCTTGAGCAAATTTAAGCTTCATCACTCACCTCTCACTCTATCTGCAATATCAACTTAGTGTGATTTAGAAACAGACACTTCTTCAGGATCTGCATATACCGCTGGAGCTTCATTTACTGTTGGTGTAGGACTCGCCAATGCACGACGAATTGCGCCAATAGCGGCAAACAGCATCACAATCGCAACAATCATAAAGAATGCACATAGTGCAGCATTGATTTGATTGGACAATACAATGGTTTGCATTTCTTCAAGTGTTTTGGCTGGTTTTAAAATTTCACCATTGGCAATTGCTGTTGAGAATTTATCCGCCTGAGCCAAGAATCCAATCTTAGGATTAGTATGGAAGATTTTTTGCCAACCCGCAGTCATACAGGTAATGAATAAGAAAATTGTTGGGATAATGGTAACCCATACATATTTCTCTTTCTTCATTTTAAATAAAATCACTGTACCTAAGATCAAAGCCATTGCCGCAAGCATTTGGTTACCAATACCAAACAAAGGCCATAAGCTGTTAATACCACCAAGTGGGTCGACTACACCTTGATAAACAAAGAAGCCCCATCCCGCAACAGCAACCGCTGTACCGATCATATTCCCCACGAAGTTGTGTGAGTTTTTAAGTGCTGGAACAACGATACCCACCGTATCCTGTACCATAAAACGACATGCGCGAGTTCCAGCATCGACTGCAGTTAAGATAAACAGCGCTTCAAATAAGATCGCAAAATGATACCAGAACGCCATCATTGAACGATTATTGAAAATATCCGTGATGATATGAGCCATACCAATTGCAAATGTTGGTGCACCACCAGTACGCGAAAGAATCGTACTTTCACCGACTTCTTTTGCCAGCAAGCTCAATGTTTCAGGTGTAACCACAAAACCAAGTGTACGTACTGCTTCTGCCGCGCTTTCTACTGTAGTACCCAATACTGCCGCTGGCGCATTAATCGCAAAATAAACACCCGGTTCAAGCACTGTTGCACAAATCATTGCCATGATTGCAACAAATGATTCCATTAACATACCGCCATAACCAATGACACGAATATTGACTTCGTTATCAATCAGTTTAGGTGTAGTTCCAGACGAAACTAAGGCATGGAAACCAGAAATCGCACCGCAAGCAATGGTAATAAATAAGAATGGGAACATGGATCCAGCAAAGACAGGACCTGTACCATCGATAAAATGCGTAACAGCCGGCATTTTTAACATTGGCATTGCAACCATAATACCCACTGCTAAACCTGCAATTACACCAATTTTTAAGAAAGTTGATAAATAATCACGCGGTGCTAATAACAGCCAAACAGGTAATACTGAAGCGACGAATCCATAAATGATCAAAGCCCAAGTGAGTTGTGTTCCTGTTAATGTGAAGAATGGTCCCCAATAAGGATCAGCGGCAACATTTCCACCATAAACAATTGCAGCCATCATCAGAACAAAACCAATGATAGATACTTCAGCAATCTTACCTGGGCGGATATAACGCATGTAAATGCCCATAAATAAGGCAATTGGTATCGTCGCTGCAATACTAAACACACCCCATGGGCTATGTGCAAGTGCTTTTACCACTACCAATGCCAATACAGCAAGGATGATAATCATCACGCCTAATGCACCAAGCATGACCACAACACCAGCAAATGAACCAAGCTCTTGCTTTGCCATTTCCCCAAGTGAGCGGCCATCTCGACGTGTAGAGATAAATAAAACCAAAAAATCCTGAACCGCACCTGCAAGAACAACCCCGACTAAAAGCCAAATTGTTCCGGGTAAATAACCCATTTGGGCAGCAAGAATAGGTCCAACCAATGGCCCCGCTCCTGCAATAGCAGCAAAGTGGTGGCCAAAAAGTACATATTTATTGGTCGGAACATAATCCAAGCCATCTGCTAAACGATGTGCTGGAGTTAATCGCCGAGAATTTAGTTCAAAAACTTTATTGGCAATAAATAAACTATAAAAACGATATGCAATGCTATAGACACATACCGCTGCAAGTACTAGCCAAACCGCATTGACATGCTCACCCTTGCTCACCGCAAGTATTCCAAAAGATACTGCACCAATTATGGCGACAATCACCCAGATCAATTTTGATAAGGGTGATGATTTTGTTTGAATATTTTCCATTAAAACCTCACATCTTGATTACAAAAAGCAGTTCCATTGTTTTTATAAAGCGTAATGCATTTCCGTGACTCATTCCTTGGTGACTCTACTCCTCATTTTTTTGTTTTCATCTAAGACTTTGGCATTAAAACTGATCTGAATATGTACTATTAGCATGACATCACAATGACTTAAATCGTGACTTTGTTATTTTTATCATTCATATAATAATTCGACTATCTGACTCTACTATTAATTATGGGCTATCATTCTACGACTTTAGTCGAAAATTTAGCCGTTATTCTCTATTTTATAAAAGCTTTTACCCTTAGAAAGGCTTATACAAACTCTAATCTAAATACAATAAAAAAGGGATGATTTTCATCATCCCTCAGCTTCTTCATTTTTCAAAAAATGCTTAAGCACGCTCTAAGTAATCACCAGTACGAGTGTCTACACGAACGCTTTCTTCTTGCTGTACAAATAATGGAACACGTACAACTGCACCTGTTTCAAGTTTAGCTGGTTTACCACCACCACCTGAAGTATCACCACGTACACCAGGATCAGTTTCAACGATTTTCAATACAACGAAATTTGGCGCACTTACGTTTAATGGAATACCATTAAATAGCATAATTGTGCATTTTTCGTTTGAATCGTCTTTCAACCATTTCGCAGCATCACCCATTGCAACTTTATCAGCAGCAATTTGTTCAAAAGATACGGGATCCATGAAGTTCCACAATTCGCCATCGTTGTAGAGATAATCCATTTCTACTTCTACAATATCAGCTGCTTCTAGAGATTCACCTGATTTAAAAGTTTTTTCTAATACTTTGCCAGATCTTAGGTTACGTAGTTTTACACGGTTAAACGCTTGACCTTTACCTGGTTTTACATATTCGTTTTCCATGATTGAACATGGGTTACCATCAAGCATAACCTTTAGGCCAGCTTTGAAATCATTTGTAGAATAATAGGCCATGAAAGGCACACTCCGAACTTACTAATTTAAATCTCTACTGCGATGCTATCAGCAAATCACCCGATTTGTGATAGTGATCATTCCAAACAGCAAAGAATGTATTTTACATTTTTCGTATTCTAAATGAGCAATACATCGTGAAGCAATGAAAAATTACCCATGTTCGGTCAGATTGAGGGTAAAATCTTCGATTCATTGGTGATTCACTGCTGTTCAATACAAATCAACTGTACTGAAAGCATTTTTCCATTGAAATATTTCAAATTGGACCTGACAAATTCAATCTGAACAAGCAATACAATCCGCTTTCCCTATCTCCAACTATTTATCGCACGTGGCATGTTAAATTACTTATATCAAGAGCAAAATTGGCAATCTCAACTCAGTGATTTAATTACTGACCCAATAGAGCTGTTAGAAACACTTGAACTTTCTAAAGCCCAGTTACTGTCTGGCGCTATCCTCGCGTCTGGACAATTTAAACTACGTATACCGCGCGCATTTGTAAAAAAGATGGAGGTTGGAAACCCCCTAGATCCGCTTTTACTACAAGTTTTACCACATCATCTTGAAATGGAAGAACATGAAGGCTTTATCATAGATCCTCTTGATGAAGAACAAGCCAATCAGATTCCTGGATTATTACACAAATATAAGTCACGTTTTTTACTTACCCTTACCGGTGCTTGTGCCGTACATTGCAGATATTGCTTTCGTCGTCATTTTCCTTATCAAGACAATTTACCTAAAAATGAAGATTGGTTGAACATTAAAGGCTATTTAGAAGATCATCCGGAAATTAATGAAGTGATTTTGAGTGGTGGCGATCCGTTGACGCTATCTAATCGAAAATTAGCCATCTGGATAGAACGTCTAGAATCTCTCAGTCAGATTAAAATCTTGCGAATTCATTCACGAGTTCCAATTGTAATTCCAGAAAGAATCGATGAAGAGCTAGTTTCTTTATTGAAAAACAGTAGGCTACGTGTAATTCTAGTGGTACACTCAAATCATCCAGCAGAATTAGATAATTTGACCTGTTCAAAGTTATCTCATTTAGCAAAACAAAATATTCTTGTGTTGAATCAAGCAGTCTTACTTAAAGGTGTGAATGATTCTGCACAAACTCTTGTTAATTTGAGTCAACGACTTTTTGAAGCACAAGTTTTACCCTACTATCTTCATGTTTTAGATAAGGTAAAAGGTGCACATCATTTCGATTTAGGGGCGGAAAAAATTGATCAGATCTATAAGGATGTATTGGCCAGTTTACCGGGTTATCTAGTTCCTAAACTGGTTCGAGAAGTCGCGGGAGAGAATAATAAAACACCGCTTTTTGGAGTCACAACCTTTTAAGAGTTGAAATACTCATGATAAATAAAGAAATTTCAGAAATTTTTCAAAATATCACGGTTCTACAACGAGAAAGTCTAAGTTTTGCAGAAAACTCTGTGGCGTCTGTCAATGCATGGGTGGCCACACTTTCTATTATGCAACTTGGTGACACCTCAGAGTCTGTCTTAAAAGCCATAAGTGAAATCAGTGAATTAGATTGTAGCGAAATGCTACGCTTTGACTTAATTCAAGTTTTACATCCAATTACAGAAAGTATTTTATCTAGCCTTGAAAAAAATATCTTAAATCAAGGTCTTTCTCAAAATGCGCGTATTGAACATATTATTGATCTTTCTTCTAGAATTCGCACCTATTTTGCCAACGTGTACATCAATATTGTGCGAAGAAGTCATCAAACACTAGTTTCAAATAAATTCTCATTTTTTAATTTCAAAGAAAAACGAAATTTACAGACAGCACGTACACTTGCAACCTTTTATGCTTTAGAACAGCTTGGTTTATTATTAGTTCAGCAACAAATGCTCTACAGTGGTCCATTGACCCATCAATGGTTAACCACCCACCTTCTTTATGAGCTCGCTGTTAAGAATCAAGAATTTAATATTAATATCAATCAATTACAAGGCACACATTTTACCATTCAAAATATCCAGCAAGCCTATGCACAAGTACTACTTTTGGATATTTTTAATACGCATCAGATTCGTCCAACAGAAACACAAGCGCTTTATCAATGTACATTTGATTGGGTTAAACTTATTCAAATATTACCAAGAGAAACCAGTTTATCGCGTTATGTGATTGATGGCTCAAAAGACGTTCCGCCCATTTACAATCGCAAACAACATGCTAACTTTCGGACTTCTTTGTATATTTCTACACAGAATCTGCTGGAACATATTAATTCAACGATTCATAAAGATGAATATCTGTCTAAAAATGAACAGATCTATTTATCCGCTGCATTAAAGTTTCATGTGCAAAATGTCTTGGGTACGACAACTGAACGTCAACATGAGCGCTATGAATACTCTGCACAACTTCAAATTTGCTTTAGCTTACAAACAGCGCATTTCTATTTATCCAAAGCTAAGAATTTCTATGAAACACTCAATTTAAATAACAATTATGCATTTCAGTCTGAATCCAATATCCATTCATCTATTTCAACAGGCTCAAGCACCGCATCAAACTTAGGACAAATTAAAAGTTTAGACCGTGAAGCAAAACAAATCTATCAAACTCAAGTACTAGACATTAGCGTCAGTGGTTATCGTATTCGATGGTCAGATGAAACCCCACGAAACTTAAGAACAGGGGAATTTATCTTGGTCAATGAAAGCCTCAATGACAAATGGAAAGGTGCAATCATTCGTTGGATCAAACAGTCTGTTAAAAAAACCTATGAAGTTGGTCTAGAGGTTTTAGCCCAAGATATTTACCCATGTGCAGTAAAAGTTCCAGCAGATCGCTCAACCATTAACTACCACCCTTGTCTTATGGTTCAAGTACAAAATTTGAATGAATCAAATATTTCTATTATTTTGCCAAATTTACCGTTCTTCAAAGAACAGCAAGCCATTTATTTACGTTTAGACACTGAAGAAATTAAAGTGTATTTAACAAAAACACTGTTAATTACCCAGAGCTTTATTCAGTTCGAATTTGAATTGATCAATGATGAAGAAAATAATCGTATAGATCAGTTCATTCAACACCAATCAGCCAATTTGAATAATCAAGATGTATGGGAAGCTTTAAAGTGAGAAATCTATTATTATCGAAAAAATTAAAACTGTCTGAAACTAGATTACTCATTATTGATGATAACCAAATTCGTTATAATCAAATTATTGATCTTTTTCAAAGTAAGAATCATCAAGTACAAGCGATATTACTTGATGATTTAAAAAGTTTTGAAAAGCAGCTCAATACTTCATGGGACTTGATTATTTTTGGTCGTGCTTATGACATCAAAATTGAGCAAGCTATTACATTGATTCAAGCCTCTGCTGATATTGATCTACCTGTTTTGTTCTTAAAACCTGAAGATTATCAAACCAACCAATATCAATCCTATATTCAAAAAGGCATCTATGATGTAGTTGACTTAAAATATACCGATCGTTTTTATATTAGCTTAATTCGTGCACTGTCTTACAGTCGCACCTTACAAGCGAAAAAACACCTTTTAAATGATCTTGAAAATGCCAAGAACCAAGCTCAAGCCTTGGTTGAAGAACAGCACAAAGCAATTGCCTTAATTCAGGAAGGTATTCATACCCAAGCCAATACTGAATATCTGAAATTGTTTGGTCTAAAAGATGAAGCAGAAATTATTGGATTGCCTTTATTAGATATTTTAAAGCCTAAGAATATCCATGATTTTAAACAACGTTTTAAAAAGATTTCTCAAGGTAATTTTGATTTAGCACGTTTTGAAATAGATACCCTGAATAGCGATGCTAAATCAGAAAATCCTTTGAAAATTGAGTTTCTTCCTTCAGATGAAGAAGACTGTATTCAAATCACCATTGAGAACAATTCTACAAGTCAAGCCTCTCAAGCTCACTCATTCGACTCTGCTAAAAAAGGAATGAGTAGTGTCGCTAGTAGTTACCAAAAAATTCAGTATGCTTTAATTAATCAACCCGCTAAATCCAATGCTTTAGTCCTTTTTAGCTTCGCCGCTTGTCCTGAGAATATTTTAACTTCGCCTTGGAAAACAGCTATTCAGTACTTAGAAGGCTTTAAAAATTTTATTCAAGAACAAACCAATAGCACAGTATATCAAATTGATATGTTATTGTATGCTGTTATTTTACAAGCAGAATCATAGACGATTTTAGAGTCACGCATCCATGGACTTCATGCTTTAGAAAAGCCACAATTACTTGAGATTGATAGTCATACTTATCCACTGAATATTAAGATTGGATATTCAAATATACAGCAAAACAACTTTACAGAAGCAAATTTTGAGGATGTTTTAGAACAAGCCTATGATCATCGTTTAGCAAAAAAAGAGTCTGTATCAGACCAACAATTAACCGCAACTTTACAAGACACTAAAATTGAATTGTCATTGGTTGAACAAAAGTTAGATGCTGAACCATTGCAGCTTCAAAGTGACCCGATTGAACCTACAACAAAATCTCAGCTTGAAAATACATTGGTAGAGAAACAAGAACAAATTAAAGAAACTCCAGCGGCTCATATCTTTAAAACCTCCGCTATTCTTGGTCAAATTGCACAATCTCTTGAAAAAAGTGAGATTCAGCTAAAATACCAACAACTTTATGACAAACAAGATAGTAATTTAAATACTTATGAGGTTAGTAGCGGTTTTATTTTTGAAAATCAGTGGAAAAAAGTAAGTAATTTAATTGATTTAGATGATGATATTGAACTTTCAATTAAATTAGATCGCTGGATATTAGTTGAAGCATGTAAGCAATTACATAACTTTATCACCCAGTATCCAGAAGCAAAATTAATCGTTAATTTAAATCGCCATGTCCTATTTCACGACAAGCAGTTCCCTGAGCTTATTTCTAAACTCTTAACGATTGTTGGAAGCCGTCAATCCCATCCTCTGATTTTACAATTTGATGAAGAGGATATAGCAAAAAATATCATTGAATCTCACAAGCAAATTGGTGTTTTACGTGATCATGGTGCCGAAATTTCAATTCGACGTTTTGGTTCTAGTATTTCAAGTGAAGCTATCTTAAAACAATTGGATGTAAATTTGTTAACACTGGATGAGAAGTTTACGCAGCAGATGAATAGTGAGGCCAGCATGACTCAATTCCAACATACCCTGGAAAAATATCACACTATTAAACCAATTGAATTTTTGCTGAAAAATTTAAATGATATGAACTCTTTTGCAAATGCTTGGAATGTAGATGTAAGATACTTACAAGGTGAATATTTTCAGAAAAAATTGGACCATTTAACTGACGTCCAAGATCAATAAAGCATAATATCAAAAAAGGTTGAGCGCCTAAAAAACTCAACCTTTTTAATTGATAACATAAATAGATTAAAAATGGATAAAATTCAGCAAAAAAAACGGGCTTTAGCCCGTTTTTTATGTTTTGTCGTATTAACGTTTAACAGAACGTGACATACCAGCAAAACGTTGTTTGAATTTATCGATACGGCCACCAGTATCAACATTCTTCTGTTTACCAGTATAGAATGGGTGACAAGCTGAACATACGTCTAAATAAAGTGTCTCTTTACCTAAAGCTGAACGAGTTTCGATAACGTTACCACATGAACAAGTAGCAACTAATTTTTCATATTTTGGGTGAATATCGGCACGCATGGTCGATTCTCCTAAGTTAAGAAAGGTTTAGCTGTCATCGCAATTAACCACTCTCAAAATCTAATAAAACTTTGAGGAAAGCAGATTTAAATTCTAAATCAGCAGATTAACACCATAACAGACCATTTCTTTTGGCCCACCGAGACTATAAGCGTCAGAGCTAAGCACAACAAGTGGGCAAGATTATACTTGAAAAATTTATAAATTGCGAGCCACTTGATTAAAAATCAATATAATTTACTCGTCAGTATGTTTTTGCTTAGACCAATAGTTAGCAATCACTCCACAAACCATTAACTGGATTTGATGGAAAATCATTATCGGTAAAACTATCATGCCTAAGGGCTGTCCAATAAATAGAATCTGCGCCATAGGTACACCACTGGCAAGAGTTTTCTTCGAACCACAGAAGAATATCGAAATCTGATCTGCTTTACTAAAACCAAGCCATTTTGGAACATACAAAGCCAACAACATAATCACTGTGAGTAGAATTGAACATGCTAAGGTTAGATAGATCAATGTAGATAAGCTGACCTGATGCCATAAACCAGCAACTACTGCCCCACTAAATGCACCATAGACCACCATCAAAATAGAGCCTTGATCGAAAACCTTGACGATCTTTGGCATTTTTTGCATGAGTGGGAATACATACGGGCGTAATACTTGTCCTAATACAAATGGAACCAACAGCAATAAGGTAATTTCTATAATAGAAGATGTTGGGTCATAATTATGTTTAGATTGACCAAAAATGAATAAGCTCACTAAAATCGGAGTAATAAACATACCAATCAGGTTGGAGAAGGAGGCACTACACACTGCCGCTGCCACATTGCCTTTTGCAACAGAGGTAAAGGCAATGGATGATTGTACTGTCGATGGCAAAAAGCACATGAACAGAAAACCCCAATACAATTGTTGTCCAAGCAAAGGTTCAAGCACAGGTTTTGCCATTAGGCCCAATAGTGGGAAAACTAAGAAGGTAAAAGCAAAAACCAGTGCGTGCAATTTCCAATGCAAAACCCCCTCAATCACGGCTTCACGTGATAATTTTGCGCCATGTAGGAAAAATAAAATCGCAATTGCAATTGTAGTGATTTTTCCAAAGATAAGCGCTGCCTGTCCTGAAATCGGAAAAATAGAAGCTAAAACCACCATTGCGATTAAAAGTATCGTAAAGCGATCTAATGCTAATAATTTCAACATTTTCATAAGCAACGTCCTGTATTCTAAACATGAAAAAGCCCAGTAGTTAAATTTTACTACCAGGTAAAATTCAATCTTACTGAGCGAAATAAATAAAGCTATTCATTTGGCTAAATATTCACTATTTATTTACGACACATCTCAAGTTAATTTAAGGCCTATTGATATTTCTTTGCTAAATAAGCAATAGACCCTCATCATTTTTTTAATGATGGGGGCTGTAGACATTTCATAAATGGCTTGCGTTGTAGGTTAAAATTGAGCATGAGACGTATACGTCGTAAAGCATGAATGAGAATAGCGAGACTATTTTCGAGTTCCATAACATAGGCTGAGATAATTTTAGCCACAACCCTGAGCAAGAACAAAGCACGGCTTTGTTTGCAACGCAAGGCACAGCGGGGACTAGCATGTTTTTACCGGTACATTGTTACCTTGCGAAACGATGTTTTTCATCATTTAGAATGGCTAAATTTCGTATCTCGCGCCTAGTATCGCCTAAAAAACACACCTAGTCGCAAACGTAGACAAATTGTCAACGGCCCCTAATTATTTCGAGCATCTTGATCTTGTTGGATCAATTCAATTTTATAGCCATCTGGATCCTCAACAAAAGCAATGACTGTGACACCACCCTTCATAGGACCCGCTTCACGTACCACATTACCACCACGTGCTTTGATCTCTTCACAGGCTTTATAGGCATCATCGACACCAATAGCAATATGTCCATAGGCATTGCCTAATTGATAACTTACAGTATCCCAGTTATGGGTAAGTTCTAATACAGTATGATGCTCTTCATCACCATAACCCACAAATGCTAAAGTAAACCGCCCTTCTTCATAATCACGTTTACGAAGTAATGTCATACCGAGAACTTCAGTATAGAACGCTAAAGATTGTTCTAAATTGCCTACTCGTAACATGGTATGCAACATGCGCATGATTTATTTTCCTGTTTAGTCAGATATTATCTGCCAATATAGGCAATACAATTCAATATTTCAAATTATCTATATTTTGTCAGATCAATGAGACAATCTTCTGGATTATTTTTAAGCAATAACAGCTTATTTTAGAAGAACACTACAACTTTATCTTTAAAATAAACTATTTGAATGTGTTAGCAATCCAATGGTTCAAACTCTCATCCTGTTAAAGAAGCCTATTTTATCTATAAGATAAAATAGGCTTCTTGTTATCCTCATAAATCTATCTTGAGTAATTCAGTCGCTTACTCGATGGATTGATTCATCTTTTGCGCTTGATGTTGTCGCAACAATTTTCCAACCCATAACACAAGCAATAGGATTGGAATACCAATTAAGGTGGTCATTAAAAAGAATTTAGGATAACCAATGTGGGTAACAATTGTTCCAGAATAGCCACCTAAAATCTTAGGTGTAAGCGTCATCAATGAACTAAAGATCGCATATTGAACTGCTGTAAATGACACACTGGTCAAACTAGACAAGAACGCTATAAATGCTGCACCCGCTAAACCCGAAGCTAAATTATCAACAACGATAGCAAAATACAGCCAACCAGAACTATATTTTTCAATCACTTTACCCTTAATCTCAACGGCTGCAGATGAATCTGCTTTGATCACTGGAAGTGGTTGAATATCCACATCGATATCACTTTTTATCGCTGTTAATTGATAGCTTTGTTGAGTACTCAATGCTGCTTTTGTTTGTTGATAGTTTACCACAGCTATCACGTTTTTTGTGCCAGAAGCATATAAAGCTTTACCATCAATCGCACCGCTAAATAAACCATCTCTATCTAATTTTGCTGGGTATGTTTTGTCATCGAGTTTAAGTGTAATCGGCTGATCTGGATTAAGCTCAGATACAGGTATTCCCGCAATCTGCCCCTTAACCACAATACTTTGCTTCGCTTCTGTTGCAGATAATTGATTATCACTAGTGATAGGTAATAATTGAATTTGAGCCTTGGCTTCTTCTTTTAGATAGGGCACCGTATATTCATTTGCAACAGCCTGATTAACCAATGCTGCTTTAATATGAATGGTATTTTCCCCTATCAAGTCCTGACCAGGCACAGAAACCTTCCAATAACCTACTTCATCAGGTTGAGCTTGAAATTTCTTATCGCCAATCTGTACAGATACTGCTTGCATCGGTGCACCAGATTTCACCAATCCAATAAATATTAAATTAGTTGAGCTTGCTAAAACTGCACCCACAAACATCAATTTCATAATGTTCATACGTTGTGCAAGTAACCCCCCTAAAAAACCACCCAATAGACTAAAAATCACCCCGTAAATTTTAACAGCTTCTGCAATTTGTTCTTTGGTAAAGTTTAAATCTTGATAGAAAACATTCGAAATAACACCAGCAATAATGTCTGAAATTCGATAAAAACCAATCAATAACAGTAAAACCAATGCCAGTTTTACCCCATAACGCTTAAAAAAATCAGCAATCGGGTTAACCCAAGTCTCATAGGCCATCTTTTTATTAACGACACCAAAACGTATCAACGATGTAGCAACAAGAATTGCACCGAGACCTGAGCCTAAAAAACGCACAGCTTCCATTAAAAACTTAAGCAAGTTGTCTTCGACTTTCCAAGTCGCTTGTAAATATTGAACCATGTCATCAGAGTAAATATATAAACAAACAAAACTCGCCACAGCCAAGATAAAAACCAAAACCAAACGATAGTAATCAATATTTTTATAGTGTTTATCAACTCGATTAACCAAGGGTTCTCGAATCACTAAGGTTGTGATAATGCCCACCAGCATCACCAGTGCCATCGTTAAATAAGTATATTTCCATGCTTCATAAATATAGTTCCCTTTTGCAGTTCCCAAAGAAGCAGCAAGGAATAAAGCGCCCGCACCAGCAAGAATCATCCCTAAACGGTAGCCTGCGTTATAGGTCGATGCCAACACCGTTTGCATCTCAGTTTCAGCCAGCTCAATTCGATAGGCATCAATCACAATATCCTGTGTTGCTGCGGAAAACCCCAGTAATACAGCCCCCACAGCCATTTGGTAAATATAACTTTGGCCCAAAGCGGGATCAGAAAACGCCATAATACAAATCGCACAGATAATTAGTACTTGTGCAATCAACAACCATGCGCGTCGCCGCCCCAGTCTTTTGGTGAGTATCGGGACGGGTAATTCATCAATCAGTGGCGCCCATACAAATTTAAAAGAATAGCCTAGCGCAGCCCAACTAAAAAAAGTCACTGCACTTTTTTCAATTCCGGCCTCACCTAGCCATAAAGATAAACTTGAGAAAATTAGCAGAATGGGAATACCTGCCGAAAACCCAAGAAAGAGCATAATTGCAGCACGCCGATCGATAAAAGCGGCAAAAGCAGATTTCCATCCTTTTTTTGCTGTGGAATTCTGCTCAGCTGATTGCTGAGATAATTGCGTTGTCATTGCGTTGTTATTTTCTGAAAAATGAAATAGTGCTATTCAACCGCTTAATGCTTAGAGTTTCAATCACTTTTATGCAACTGATGAGCGCTTTTACAGATATTTCCGCTTTTGGCGCTTGATCTTTACCCCCAATCCTGTATACCTTTAACTTTTCAACCCATATAAGTTTTGGATTTCACCTGTGACCCAAAGACACGATCAATTAAGCTCTACTACTGTTTCAATTACGACGACTGCAACCCCAATACAAAAAACTGAAACGATTTTTCCATCTGCTTTTGATCAAACGGAAATTCAAAACACGTTGACACAAACCGCACTAAAATCAGAACAACTGACGCATATCCCCAATCTGAGCAAGATTCCTACGTCAACCAAGAGAATCAAGCCTTTAAATAATTTCTTAGGGCAAGATCGTGCCAGAGCCTCTGTAGAAGCAGGGATTGCTTTACCTTATTCAGGTTACAACATTTTTGCTGTGGGCACGGCAGGTCTTGGAAAAAGGACCATGATCAAGCGCTTGTTGCAACAACATGCCAAAACTATGCAAACGCCTGATGATTGGGTCTATGTTTATAATTTTAAAAATGCGCGACAACCGATTGCCCTTCGTTTTCAAGCAGGTCAAGGCAGTAAGTTTCAAGCTTTAATCCACCAAGCTTGGCAAACCATTCTTAAACAACTTGAACGTCGCTTTAGTGCAGAAACGTATCACAATCGTATTGAACGCATTCGTCAGATTACGGGAAATGAGCAACAACTCGCTTTAGTTGAACTGACCAAAGAAGGCGAAGACCTCGACCTAAAACTGATTAATCGTAACGATGAACATATTTTTGTGCCGATCCATGTCAAAGATGACAAAATATTGGAAATGTCACAGGAAGATTTAAATGCGCTTGACAGTAAACAGCGTGCAGAAATTAATTCCAATATGCGTTATATGGATAAGAAACTTGAACGGCTTGGTCTTCAGTTAGGTGATTTAGAAGATGATGCACGTGATCAAGTTTCTGAACTGAATCGTGATATTGCCAAACAAGTGGTAATTCCTCGTATTGATTTAATTTTAAGTAAATTTAAAACCGTAAATGGACTAGATCAATATTTAAAACATTTTGCTGCTGATATCATTGAAAATGTTGAAACGATTCTAGATCAAGAAGGTGAAGAGTTCTCTCCTGCTTTATTTAATCGTGTTCCTTCACGTTACCAAGCCAATGTCGTAGTGAGCAATAAACCGAATTCTGGTGCACCGGTTATTTTTGAAGACTTCCCAACACATTACAATTTACTTGGACATGTTGAACAGTTGACACAAAATGGTACGATTACCACTGACTTTACTCTGATTCGTCCAGGCTCATTGCATCAAGCCAATGGTGGTTTTTTAATTTTAGAAGCGGAACAACTGTTAGAACAGCCTTATGCATGGCAAGGTCTAAAACGCGCATTAAAATCAGGACAATTAAAGTTATCTTCTCTTGAGCACATGCTGACTTTAACAGGCAGTATTTCAATTGAACCGGCATCTGTGCCACTTAACTTAAAAGTGGTTTTATTGGCAGAACCTGAAATTTATTATGAAATTTTAGAATTAGAGCCAGAATTAGGCAGTGTTTTTAAAATTCGTGCTGATTTTACCGACACTCTGCAACGTAATGATGATAATGAGCAAGCCTATATGCAACTGATTGCAGACTATGTTCAACAAGATAAATTACTGCCATTTGATCGCTCTGCATTGGCAGCGTTATTAACAGATTCAAGTCGCCAAGCTGAAGACCAAAGCTCATTGTCTTTACATGCTTTAACACTTGGTGATTTAATTCGTGAGTCACATCATCATGCAGCGCAGTCGGACGAAAAGTTAGTTACGTCTCATCATATCAATACAGCCCTGAAACATCGTCAATACCGCTTAGGCTATTTAAGAGAGCTCTATTGGCAAGACTTGTCACGTGGCACTCAGTTAATCGAAACTCGTGGCCATCGCTTAGGTCAAATTAATGCTTTATCTGTGATCCAATATGCCGACGTTGAGTTTGGTTTACCTTCACGCTTAACCGCTTCTGTATACCAAGGTGGTGGTGACATTCTAGATATTGAACGTAGTGTGGAACTGGGTGGTTCATTACACGCCAAAGGCGTCTTGCTCATGTCGAGCTTCTTAAAAGCACATTTTGGTCGTGAACAGATTTTGCATTTTTCTGCTGCCCTCGCCTTTGAACAAAGTTATGGTCAAGTAGATGGTGACAGTGCCACAGTTGCAGAACTCTCTGCGTTAATTTCTGCGATCTGCCAATTGCCTATCGATCAATCTTGGGCAATCACAGGCTCAATGAACCAATTGGGTCAAGTTCAGCCTATTGGTGGAGTTAATGCAAAAATTGAAGGATTCTTCGACGCATGTAAGCTACAAGGATTAACCAGCAAACAAGGTGTGATTATTCCTCGTCAGAATATGCAGCATTTGATGCTTCGTCATGATGTGATTGAGGCTGTCAATGAAGGTCAATTTCACATCCACGCAATTGACACTATTGACCAAGCTTTAGAAATCCTAATGGCGCGCCCTGTTGGTACCTTAGACAAGAAAGACCGCTATACCAAAGGTTCAATCTATGCAGCAGTGATGGCACAGCTTGAATATTGGCAGGCATTGGAAGATGGTGTTGAAATAGAACAGAAACCAAAGAAAAAGAAAAAAAAGAAGAAGGAAAAAAAACTGAAAAAGGCTGAAGCTGAAGCACCAACTGTCTTCACTGAAGAAAACCAGCTTGAAGTTGTGGCAAAGCAGAATAAACGAAATTCATCTTAAGTTGATTGTTAATTTACAGCCTCACATAGACAAAGCTTTGAATATTCAAGGCTTTGTCTTATTTTTCATGATCATAAATGAGTTAAACTTCCTGTTTTTTTAAATATCTAAACACTTAAACTCTTCACCAGTTATCGCAAAGTCTTGTCTAGGCTGTTGATCAATTTTCCCATCCTAGAACAAAATAAATCTTAGCCAAATAAAAAAGCACCTTCCGGTGCTTTTTCTACATCATCTACTCATTAAGCATCTGGCGCTGGGCTATACTGCTCAATCAATGGTTTTAATTCACCATTTTGGAACATTTCTAGAATAATGTCGCTACCGCCGATCAATTCACCATTAATCCACAATTGAGGGAATGTAGGCCAATTTGCAATTTGTGGCAAAGTTGCACGAATATCAGGATTTTCCAAGATATTTACATAAGCAAATGGACGACCAATTTGGCTAAGTGCTTCAACTGCACGCGCAGAGAAACCACATTGTGGAAATTGCGGAGTACCTTTCATATAAAGAAGTACTGCATGTTTAGCTATTTGATCGCGAATTAACGCTTCTGTATCACGCGCTTGTTCAGTCATTGATTAAATCCTCAACTCATCTGCCTGCATTATACCTAAATCCACAATAAAGAATATGTCTAGACGATTATTTCCAATTTTATTTATATTAAAGCTTTAAATCTTCCGCATATTTTGGTTAGATAATCTTTCACCCTTTCCACTCCTAACAGATAAGAGTTAGTTATGAATAACATCACCCTCGCTCCGGTACAAACTGATCAACCTTCACATTTGATGCCTGTATTCAGCCGTCAACCGATCAGCTTTATACGAGGACGAGGTTCTTATCTTTATACAGAAAATGGCACTGAGTATTTAGATGCATTGACGGGTATAGCCGTTTGTGGCTTAGGGCATGCTCATCCTGTGTTGGCTGAAGCCATTGCAGAACAAGCAGCTACGTTAATTCATACGAGTAATATTTACGAAGTCGCTTGGCAAACTGCAGCAGCACAAAAGCTGGCTGAAGTTTCAGGAATGGAAGAAATCTTTTTCTCAAACAGTGGTGCAGAATCGAATGAAGGTGCAATTAAAATTGCACGTAAATTTGGTCATTTACAAGGTGTTTCCACCCCTAAAATCATTGTTGCAGACCAATCATTCCATGGTCGTACGCTTGCAACACTTTCTGCTACTGGCAATAAAAAAGTTCAGGAAGGCTTTGCACCTTTGGTTGATGGCTTTATTCGTGTACCTTTTGGCGATATAGAAGCCATTGAAGAAGCCGCTATTCAGCATCCTGACATTGTGGCAATTTTGGTTGAACCAATCCAAGGTGAAGGTGGTGTCAATACGGCTCCTCAAGGCTTTAGCTATCTTGAAGATATTCGTCGCATTTGTAATCAACATAATTGGTTGATGATGCTGGATGAGGTCCAAACAGGTAATGGCCGTACTGGTAAATACTTTGCCTATCAACATACCAATATTATTCCAGATGTTTTAACCACAGCAAAAGGTTTGGGAAATGGTTTTCCAATTGGTGCTGTGATGACACAGGGTCGTGGTGTTGGTGTTCTTGCTGCTGGGAATCATGGGTCTACTTATAGCGGCACACATTTAGGCTCACGTGTCGTCTACACTGTGATTGATTTGATCCAAAAAGAAAATATTGTCGCAAATGCTGCAGAAATTGGAACCTATTTAGTCGATCAGTTCCGTGCTCAACTTGCAGATCAGGATGTGGTTGTGCGTGGTTTCGGTATGATGATTGGTATCGAACTATCAAAAGACTGTGCTGAATTGGTGAACATAGCACGTGATAAGTATCATTTAATCATTAATGTTACTTCAGGTAATGTGATCCGCTTACTTCCTGCGTTAAATATGAATCATGAGCAGGCAGATGACTTATTGAAACGTTTAGTGCCTGCAATTAAAGCATTTAATGCTTAAACATTAACCAACACTTTAAGAGCTCAACCTGTTAATCTCTTTTAGTTTTATCGTCATTGCTTATAAAGTTAAAAATATAGAAAAGCCGCTTTAAAGCGGCTTTTTTATTAGAACTTATTAGAGTTAGAACTTTGGCTTTATGAGGCTTCTTGGAAAATTCTACCACCAGGTAACTGGCTAAAATATTGTTTCAAAGCGTCTAGACAACGATGAATTTTCATCGGTTGCTGTTCACGCTTTAAGGTCACAGCACTTAAAGTGAAAGTTGGTAACTTCCACTCTGGTAATACTTCAACCAACGTTCCATTCATCAATTCTTTTTGCACATCTAAATAAAGAATCCGAGCAATACCATGTCCATGTTGGCACAATGATTTTGCAACAAATACATTATTTGTCTGAAGACGATGCTTCATTTCTAAATTAACGACTTCACCTGTTGCACCATGCTGAAATGAAAAATGTTGAGAATTTTTCATGATATTTATCGGAATCAAATCATGATTCTGTAAATCTTCAGGTCGCGAAATAGGCGCTGTTTGATTTAAATAACTTGGCGATGCAACTAAGATTTGATCTACTCTTGCAAGAGGCGTACAACTCAAGTTATTCACATCTTCGATTTTTGAAGACATACGAATAGCAATATCTATACGCTCTTGGATCAAGTCGATATATTGGTTATCTGCTTCAAAATGAACCATCAAACCTCGATGTGCAGACATCCAATGCGATAAAGCAGGCACAACATGTGTTGCTCCTATTTCTGGGGTTGTCGCAATACGCAAATCCCCAACTAAATCATCGCGCAACTCATTAATGCGGATTTTTCCACGCTCTGCGGCAGCGAGCATTTCTTGACAACTGTGGAAAAAAGCTTGACCAGCCTCAGTTAAACTCAGCTTTCGTGTAGAACGATGTAGAAGCGTAACTTCCATTTCATGTTCTAAAGATCTAATTTGCTGACTAACCGCACTAGTCGTAATGCCAAGGTCACGCGCGGCACCACTAAAAGAACTTTTTTCAACAACACAAGCAAATACACCCATTGCCCGAAGTTGATCTAACATAAATTTCCCTCTGAAATTATGAGCTGTTTCACACTTTTTTGTTCAAAACAACTCATTGTATTATACGAAGAAAATTACACTTTGCATTAAAATATTTAATTTATTGGTAAAATATTTGCTGGGTTAATTGGTTTTCCATCTAAACGTACCTGAAACTCCAGCATAGTACTGGTGGCGCCTGAAGATCCCATCTCTGCAATCTTCTGTCCTGCTGTCACCGTTTGACCACTTTTCACCAACATTTTGCTGTTATGAGCATATGCAGTAATGTAACCATCAATATGTTTTACTAAGACAAGATTACCATATTCTTTTAATCCATCTGCAGCATAAACCACTTGACCATCCGCTGCGGCAAAAATTGGATCACCTTGATTCCCTCCGAAACGTATTCCTTTTATATTATTCGCAACATTATAATTTGCAATAACAGGCCCATTTGATGGTTTTACCCATCTCAATTGTGTTGATTGTACTGTCGTCGTCGTTTGCACAGGCGGCGTTGCTGGCTGAGCAGTTATTGTCCCAGTTGGTGGTGTTGGCTGCTGTGTTGGTAACTTAATCGTTTGACGTTGAATTTGCGGTTCATTGTTAGTTAACGCTTTCGTCGTAGATCGAGTGACATTGCCACTACCCTTTTTCAAACGTAATGACTGCCCCACATAAATTCGATAAGGCGCAGCGATATCATTCATTTCAGCAACACTGAGATAACTCAAACCATAACGCATTGAGATTGCACTTAAGGTATCACCAGAACGAACTGTGTAATAGTCAGGTGCAACAGCATAGCGTGTAGGATTATTTATTTGAGGCTTCGATGCACACCCAGTCACCAATATTGTAGAGGTGATTGCTATTGTGGACAAAATGATTTTTATCCATCGTTTAGGCATTTGAATTGGAAGTGTTGATCGAGCCAAAAGCATTGATTTCCCTCTCTACAATCTTAAAATTTAAAAATATTTGCTTAAGATTAGCAAAAAACACACGCATTTCACTGTTTAACAGTGCTTTTTCACAAAGTTATAACACTCAAACATCAAAATGACTATGTGAGAGTTGTGATTGTAGTGTTTCAAGAATCGTATAATTAGTCGCGTCCATTTGAATTGGTGTAATACTGACATACCCATTGGCAATTGCAAAAAAGTCAGATTGCAGGTTTTTTGAATTCTTTTTGGGGTCTGTCACTGCTTCACCCGCCAAACCAATCCAATAGACTTGACGACCACGAGGATCGACCTGACTGGTAATCGGTTTTGATTGTATTCGACGACCCTGATAAGTAATTTGAGCACCTAAAATATCTTCTACATCAGGAATATTGATATTTAGAATATGTCGTGGAGGCAGTTCAGGTAAGCCTTTGGCAATAAACGTATAAACCCAATTTGCGGCTTGCGCATAATCTTCAGGATTGTCATATGAACGCACATTACTGCCCGCTAATGAAACTGCGATGGCAGGTTGTTTCATCAAACGCCCTTCAAATGCCGCCCCTACTGTTCCAGAATAAAGTACATCGTCTCCTAAATTTGCCCCACTATTGATTCCGCTCACAACTAAATCAAATTCAAAATCGAACAAACCATTCATGGACAAATAGACACAATCTGCAGGTGTACCGTTTACTGCCCACATATCTGTTGCAATTTGAATTGGTCGAAGTGGTCGATCTAGGGTTAATGCACTTGAAAAACCACTGCGCTCACTTTCTGGCGCAACAATAACAACTCGACCTAATGGTCGCAACGCTTTTGCTAAAGCTTGAATACCTGGTGCAAAAACACCATCATCATTTGCAATTAAAATATTCACTAACGGGTTCTCTGATTAAAATTTATTAAATGACTACTGAGTTATTTAATTCAAATTTATTTAACAATTATATATAGTTACTTACTCAATTTTAAATCTAATTTGTGACTATAAAGATGATTACACGTTCTCTTACTCATACTATTTCTATTGCTCTCATCACACTTTGTGCACAATCTGCATTTTCAGAAACATTAACTTCACAAGAGTCTGATCGAATTGCGAAAGAAGATATTGCAGCAACCCAAGTGCTTGCCGAAGTTTGCCCAGTGTTAATCGGTAACAATCCTGCATTTCAAACTAAAATTGAGAATTTAACCCAAATCTTATTAAAGGATCTCTCGAAAACTACAACATTAGTGCAGCTTCAACAAGATCCAGAATACCAAACTGTACTGAAAGAAGCACAAATAAGTGCCAAAGAAGTGGATCAAGCTGAACACAAAGCAGTATGTGCTGATGTACTTGAACTTTCACACTAGAACAGCATAAGAACCTCACGACCAATGCGATGTTAAAAATACTTTTTTGACATCTTTTGCATTGTTAAGTTTGCGAAAATTTCAAATAAATCTACAACATCGATACACTTTCTCTATATTTTTCACAGTTTTTACGTTTAATCTATGCAAATTCTCAAATTAAAAATTGATTAGGTTATTTATGCGTATGACGTTAAAAATGCTGACATTAAGCCTTGTATCAGCAAGTAGTTTATTTATGACACATGCTTTTGCCGCATCTGACAAAATCGAAGTTACTCAGCAACAAGTATCTAAAGAAGAATTGGCTGCAATTTATGTATTGTCGGATATCTGCCCGAGTCTAATTAAAACAGATGCTGCGTTTAACAAAGGTTTTGATCATCTGCTTAAAGACTATATGCCAAATGACAAAGATCCTAAAGCAACCTTAAAATCACTTACCAAGCAAAAGGATTTCCAAAGAGCGTTAAAAGAAGCAAAAAGTGATGCAAAAAAAGCAGGTGATGCTGAAAATACAGCGATTTGTAATGACATTAGTCACTATCAGTCATAACGATTTGTACGATATATTCAACAAATATTGAATTAGTTACAATAAGTAAGAAATAAGCCGACTTTCCTTGTAGAAGTCGGCTTTGCTTTGCCCTAAAATGCTAGCCTGTTTGTGCTCATATAACGATTGGAACGACCTAGAATGACTCGAAAAAGCGCCATTGCTGCATTATTACTTTTACCTTCATTTTCTTATGCAGCAACCGTCTTAACAACTCCGCCAGAATTAAATAATAAATCGTATGTCTTAATGGACTATGAGACAGGTCAAATTCTTGCATCGAAGAATGAAAATGAAAAATTAGCACCTGCTTCGATGACTAAAATGATGACGAGTTACATCATTGAGCAAAAACTTCTTAAAGGTGAACTGACCGAAAGTGAAAAAGTTCGCATGAATGAGTCTGCATGGTGCCGTGGTAGCAGTACTGAATCTTGTATGTACGTACCTTTAAATGGTACTGCAACAGTTTTAGAAATGTTACGAGGCATTATTATCCAGTCAGGTAATGATGCATCTAAAGCTATGGCTGAACATATTTCCGGTAATGAGGGTTCATTTGCTTATGCGATGAACCAAGAAGCCAAACGTGTGGGCATGGTCAATACGCATTTTATCAATGCAACAGGTATGCCTGCTGAAGGTCATTACTCAACCGCAAAAGATATGGCGGTACTTGCTAAACATATCATTCATGACAGTTCAAAATATTATCCTATTTATTCGGAAAAAGAATTTACTTTTAACGGCATCAAACAAGGTAATCGTAATGCCTTACTTTATACTGACCCAAGTGTTGATGGCTTAAAAACAGGTCATACAGATGAAGCGGGTTATTGCTTAACTACCTCCTCAAAACGTGGTCCAATGCGTTTGATTTCTGTGATTTTTGGTGCGCCGTCTATGAATGAACGTGCGAGTCAAACACGTTCATTATTAGCATGGGGTTACTCAAATTTTGAAACTGTCAGTGTGCAACCTGCAAATCAAGTTCTTGCTAAAGCAAAGGTTTATTTTGGTAAAGAAAGTGACGTACAAATTGGTTTAGCTGAAAACTTCAATGTGACGATGCCTAAAGGTCAGGCTAATGCCATTAAAACTCAAGTTACTGTTCAACCCAACTTAAATGCACCATTAAAACAAGGTCAGGTTGTAGGTAAACTTACTGCAACTTTAGACGGTAAAGTCATTGCTGAAAAACCATTAGTGGCGTTAAAAGCTGTAGAAGAAGCAGGCTTCTTCTCTCGCTTGATCGATCATATCAAAATGTTCTTTAGCAACTTGTTCTAAATTATTCGCTTAAACCTAATATTGAGTTTATTAGACTAAAGCACAGGCATCCTGATCACAGATTTGGATGCCTTTTTAATTTATACTCGGAAAAACACATTGGTTAAATTTTGCTTTTGACATGGAAGCCAACATGAAAAAAAATATTCGTTCGTATTTAGACCATCATCCTAAAATTGATTCAACCTGTTATATCGATGATCTCTCGGTTGTAATCGGTGAAGTAACTTTGGCGGAAAATGTATCTGTTTGGCCTTTTGCGGTGATTCGTGCTGATGTCAATCACATTAAAATTGGGCGTTATTCTAATGTACAAGACCATTGCATGTTACATGTTAGTCATAAAAATGATGCTAAACCCAATGGTTCACCTTTAGTAATTGGGGAAGATGTGACGATCGGGCACCATGTCACTTTACATGGTTGTACCATTGGCAACCGTGTTTTAGTTGGAATTAATACCATTGTTCTTGATGATGTGGTAATTGAAGATGATGTCATGATTGGTGCAGGCTCTCTAGTTCCACCAAGAAAGCGCTTGGAAAGTGGTTACCTCTATGTAGGAAGCCCTGTACAAAAAGTTCGCCCTTTAACCGATAAAGAAAAAGAATTTCTACCTTATTCAGCAAGACATTATGTCAAAGTGGCGAATCATCATTTAGAGACACACGATTAATCATAGGATTAAAGCAAATATCTAAGCATGCTTAAAAGCGTATTTTTTATTTGAATACATGTTGCTCAAGTAAATCTAATTCCACTAAACTACAGTGGAATTAGGCATTACATTTTGGATCAAACCGCTATTCAGAGACTTTGTAGTATTTGGTTAATTCTTCAAATACGGGTGCTTTGACATTGTCTTTTAAGATATAGCGGGTAATCACACCTTGATCTGTATGTATTTCCATAAAGATATTTTGCGAGCCTTTGAAGTCCCCCATTAGGTTGACTGGAATAAGCACACTGTTACGAGAACGATTTGCTTTAAATGCAAAATCAATTTCAGTTGGCCCAATCACATTAAAGGAGTGACTTTTTGCACCATCACTAAATACAACTTTTTCAATATTATATTTGGTATAGGCGCTATTTAAGCTGAGTTTCACCTTTAAAAAGTCTTTATGTGTCTCATTCCACACCACAGTGACGATTGGACAAAGTTCACTTGGCTGGCAAATTAATAATCCCTGTGTACCTACATTTGAAGTGGCATCATTAGGATTTGAAGCACACCCAGTGATCAGTAATACACCTAAAGGTATACATAATAATTTCTTTATCATACTTTTTAAATCCTATTGTATGCCCAAGAATTGGAATGGCTAAGCGATCTTAAAACAAGAACTGGCTTTACCTGTATAAAACGTTGCTTGATCAAGCCCCAATTCAAGCTTTTTTGATTTGACTATCTTTTATAGTCAATGTCTTATAATTCTATCCAAAAAACATTCGACGATACAGTAGATTCAAACAAATAAAGTCTTTTATGTTTTAGTGGGGTACACCCGTAAATAGCGAATGTATCTAATTCTGTGTTCGGTATTAAGTCGAATAATCATACAGACATATTGCGTATTACACTTAACACATCTACACATGAATATTCCAGCGGTCTATTGAGTTAGATCGATAGAGCCAAATACATCAGTTTATATAGTAATTTTTATGTGAAACATTCTGACCTACAACAAGTTGGTATAAAATAATAGATTAATCAGTTAAAGCGCTGAGATTTCAGCTCCAAATGCAAGATAAGCAAACTTGCCCAGAAGTATTTTAAGCATATTATGGATACATGTCCGCTTAGGATGATCAAAGAAAATCCGCATGAACATAGCCACCACGTGCTAAATTTTGTAGAATAATGCTTTATCTCCCTTGGTGCTGGTCATGACCGCTTGGACACCCCACGTTACTGTTGCGACAGTTGTAGAAAAAGATGGAAAATTTCTTTTTGTAGAAGAATATACCGAAGGTGTAAGCCATACTGTGTTCAATCAACCCGCTGGGCATGTTGAATATGGTGAAACTATTATTCAAGCAGCGTTACGTGAAACCATGGAAGAGACAGGATATGCAGTAGAAATCAATTCATTACTGGGGATCTATACCTATACCCCACCCATGTTTCCAGACCGCACTTATTTTAGATTTTGCTTTTTAGCGCATGTGACTGAATACTTTCCAGACGCACAGCTGGATACAGATATCATTGGACCACAATGGATGACGCTTGAAGAACTGCTTGAATCTGCTCGCGCAAGAAGTCCTTTGGTCATTAAAGCTGTACAAGATGCACTTTCTGGGCAAAAATACCCACTTTCGCTCATCTATGAGCACCAAAACTCTCCTTTAATTTCAAATTTGGATGCCTAATCCTATGCAACAACGTGTCATCGTCGGTATGTCGGGTGGTGTAGATTCATCTGTTTCTGCTGCACTTTTACTTCAACAAGGATATCAAGTTGAAGGGCTTTTCATGAAAAACTGGGAAGAAGATGATGGCACGGAATATTGTACCGCAATGGATGACCTTGCTGACGCACAAGCGGTGTGTGACAAAATTGGGATCAAACTCCATACTGCAAATTTTGCAATGGAATATTGGGATCGCGTATTTGAACATTTCTTAGCAGAATATGCCGCTGGGCGTACACCAAACCCAGATATTCTGTGTAATAAAGAAATTAAATTCCGTGCATTCTTAGATCATGCTGTCAATTTAGGCGCTGATTTTATTGCAACTGGACATTATTGTCGTCGTGGTGAAACAACCACAAATTCAAAAGGTGATCAATATGCGCCTTTATTGCGTGGTGTAGACAATAACAAAGACCAAACCTATTTTCTTCACGCAGTCCATGGTCGTGAAATCAATAAGACCTTGTTCCCTGTTGGTGAAATCGAAAAACCACAAGTACGTAAAATTGCGGAAGAATTGGGTTTAGCCACTGCCAAGAAAAAAGATTCAACAGGAATCTGCTTTATTGGTGAGCGCCGTTTTAATGACTTCTTAAAACAATATTTACCGGCACAACCTGGAAAAATTGTCTTAGATACTGGAAAAGAGGTTGGTGATCATCACGGCTTAATGTACTATACGCTCGGTCAGCGTGGTGGTATTGGTTTAGGCGGTCTCAAAGGTGCTGAAGAAGGTGCTTGGTTTGTTCTACATAAAGACATTGAATCTAATCGTCTTGTAGTTGGGCAAGGTCATGAACATCCACTGATGCAGAGTACCATTTTATGGTCTCAAACTATTGACTGGGTTGCGGGTGAACAAGCAATTCCAGACACTGGTTTCCGATGCACGGCAAAAACTCGTTACCGTCAGCCTGATCAAGCATGTACAATTTATAAAGATACAAACACTCCGAATGGTGTTCGTGTCGAGTTTGATGAAGCACAGCGTGCCGTTACTCCGGGACAAAGTGTTGTTTTCTATGTCGATGAAGTATGTTTAGGTGGTGGTGTGATTCATCATACCAATGCACCAAAACCAGATTTTATTGAGTAATGATTAAAAATTATTTAAAGGAATTTAGGCATGGTTGAGTTGCCCTTTCAACAGCCTCAAACTTTGAATCAACGCCAAAACCGAGCTTTGGCGTTAGCAGCTGTGTTTCAAGCAACACAGCTAACCCATATGACTGCAATGTCAGGACGTCAAAGTATTGGTGAAAGCGGTAATTTCTATTTTGAACAGCTCATCAAAGCTAGCCTCAATATTCGTCCTTCTGCCAATCTATCCGGTCAAACTTTAGATTTTTTCAATCAATTGGCAGACATTTCTTTAGGTTTAAAAGCTTTAGAAAGTAGTATTACACAACCTTTCTCGACATCACCGAAATCTAGAATTCCTAAAATTGCCAATGCAAAACTACCAATGACTTATGCAATGTCGTTATTGGCCTTGGAAAAAAAAGTCTATAGCAATTCAAAATTTGTTGAAATTATTGAACAATCTCAACAAAAAATATTAAAACAGCTGTCTTTTTTTGATAATAACTATTTACATCCAAGTATCATTGCCAATTTAGCACAAACCTATGTCGACACTGCTGGTCAAATTAATCCTCGAATTCTAGTTCGCGGCAATGCAGAGGCCTTTAAAGATTCTGCCCATACCAATCGTATCCGCGCCAGTTTATTCACAGGCTTACAAATGGCACACCTATGGCGTCAATTAGGTGGTAGTTCATGGAATATGATCTTTAGCAAACGCAAACTTCTTCAAGATATTCAAGATCTGGCTCGATTACAATATCAGGTTGTTTAATTTGATACTGTTCGGGTTACGCCATTCGCTCTAATTCCAAAATTTAAGGAATCTTTATGAACGCTTTAACCGCCCTTTCTCCACTAGACGGACGCTATGCAAGCAAATGCGATGCATTACGCCCTTACCTCTCTGAGTTTGGTCTCATCCATGCTCGTGTGACTGTTGAAGTGCGTTGGTTACAAGCGCTTGCAAATCGTCCTGAAATTACAGAAGTGCCCGCTTTTTCTGTTGCAACCAATACTGCTTTAGATGCGATTGTTACTCAATTTTCTGAAGATGATGCTAACCGTATTAAAGAGATTGAGCGTACCACTAACCATGATGTAAAAGCGGTTGAATATTTCTTAAAAGAAAAAATTGCACATATTGATGAGCTTAAAAATGCAGGTGAATTTATTCACTTCGCATGCACTTCAGAAGACATCAACAACCTTTCTCACGCTTTAATGTTGAAAAGTGGTCGTGAAGTATTAGTTGTTGCTATGCAACAAATTGTTGATTCTATTGTGGCTTTATCTGAAACACATGCTGAACAACCGATGCTATCACGTACCCATGGCCAAACTGCTAGCCCAACGACTTTGGGTAAAGAAATGGCCAATGTTGCATATCGTTTAGCACGTCAAATCAAACAGTTTAAACAAGTTGAATTATTGGGCAAAATTAATGGTGCAGTGGGTAACTACAACGCACACTACTCTGCTTATCCTGAAATCAACTGGCCTGCTCACTCGCAAGCATTTGTTGAATCACTCGGTTTAACCTTCAACCCTTATACAACTCAGATCGAACCACACGATTACATCGCTGAATTGTTCGATGCTCTACGTCGTTTTAATACAATTTTAATCGACTTTAACCGTGATGTTTGGGGCTATATCTCTTTAGGCTTCTTTAAACAACGTCTAAAAGAAGGTGAAGTCGGTTCTTCGACAATGCCACACAAAGTCAATCCTATTGATTTTGAAAACTCAGAAGGTAACTTGGGCATTGCAAATGCAGTATTAGCGCACTTAGGTGAAAAATTGCCAATTTCCCGTTGGCAACGTGACCTCACGGACTCTACCGTATTACGTAACATGGGTGTTGGCTTGGCACAAAGTTTAATTGCTTTTGAAGCATGTTCAAAAGGTATTGGAAAACTTGAACTTAATGCGACACGTATTCTTGAAGACCTTGATCATGCACAAGAAGTATTGGCTGAACCAATTCAAACTGTAATGCGTCGTTATGCAGTTGAAAAACCATATGAAAAATTAAAAGCATTGACTCGTGGTCAAGCGATGACACGTGACATGATGGTTGATTTTGTCAATGGTACTGAGCTTGAAGCTGTACCTGCTGCTGATCGTGCACGTTTGGCTGAAATGACTCCTGCTACTTACACAGGTAATGCTGCGGATCAAGCCAAAAAAATTAAAGATTTGATTGCTAAAATCTAAGCTTTTAATCATCTAAAAGACCTAAAAAATGCGAAGCCGATGCTTCGCATTTTTTTGCATTTTGATTACAATGCGCAGTAATAATTTTTAGAAAATACCATAATGATTTATCATGCCTTAACAAAAAAACATTGGCTTGTTCTTGCTTTGCTTGCAATCGCAATCATTCTTGCCAGTATCAATCCCTTAGAATACCCATCTTACATGCTGCATCAGATTGGCACCTTACTCATGCTGATTGTTCTATTTTTCTGTCTAAAGAAAATAGGGCTGACATTTTCATCATTTTTATTGTACATCCTCTTCTTGGTGATTCATGTCATTGCTGCACATTATCTTTATTCTTATGTGCCTTATAATGATTGGTCAATCAAATACTTAAACTTTGATCTCAATCAAGCAATGGGGTGGACACGTAACATGTTTGACCGCTTTGTACACTTATTCTATGGCTTATTTCTTTACCCATTTTTCTACCGAATTTTCCAAGTGTGGTTACCAAACTTAAAGCCTAAAACCTTATTTTTATTAGTCATTCAATTTGTTATGGCAACCAGTTTATTTTATGAATGGATTGAATGGTGGATTGCCATTGGCCTATCTCCAGAAGAAGCTGAAAACTACAATGGGCAACAAGGTGATATATGGGATGCGCATAAGGATATGTTCTTAGCCACCATTGGTGCAATCATGACAGGACTAGTCTCTTTAAAAGCTGCGGCAAAAGGGAATCATCCTCAATAATACGGACTTTCCTCTCAATATACTCACTCAGCGATCAAGTTGTTGGTGAGTATAGAATCCACTGAGTTTTACTTTTGCAATCTTTGTTTATTCTCTAAGATATCGGGCAAACTGCGCTCGATCCAACCAATCAAATAGTTTAATTTTTCAGCCGCTTGTGCACCTAAAATCGTCAATTGGTACTCTACTTTCGGTGGTACTTCAGGGTAAACCGTTCTCAATATAAAGCCATCTTGCTCAAGCACTTTTAATGTCTGTGCCAGCATTTTTTCGCTGATCCCCTCAATTCGATTGCGCAGTTCACTAAAACGTTGCACACCATCATTTAAACAACGTAAAACCAATACAGACCATTTGCTGGTTAAATGCTCCAATATTTCTCTAGATGGGCACTGACTGGATAAAACTTGACCAATTAAATCACTTGAAGCATAGATGCTCATAAATTCTCTCTACACAGTAATTAGCTTACTTTTAGGTACGTACTTACATATAGTAAGTTTAATGATTATGATAATAACATCAAGTTTAAAAAACATCCAATTTAAATCATATGTAAAGGTGAATTTATGAAAATCGCAATTACAGGCGCAACGGGTCAACTTGGACAATTGGTGATCCAAGCCTTACTTCAACATACTGCTGCTGAAAATATTGTGGCGCTGGTTCGAAATATAGATAAAGCACAGTCGCTCAAACAACAAGGGATTGAACTTCGCCTATTTAACTATGATCAACCTGAAACATTAATACCTGCTTTACACAATGTAGATAAATTACTTTTAATTTCAGCCAATGAAATTGGTCGTCGTACCCCACAACATAAAGCAGTTATAGATGCCGCAGTCGCAGCCAAAGTTGAACACATTGCCTATACCAGCTTACTCAATGCAACAGATAACCTACTCGGTTTAGCGCAAGAACATCGTGAAACAGAAGAACTTATTCTGCAAAGTGGTTTGAAATATACGTTTTTACGCAACAATTGGTATAGCGAAAATTATCTTGGTAACGTTAAGCATACTGCGGAAACAGGAACGCTTTACGGCAGTGCTCAAAATGGAAAAATCAGTTCAGCTTCTCGTTTAGATTATGCTGAAGCTGCAGCCAAAGTCCTTGCTTCCTCAGGACATGAAAATAAAACCTATGAGCTTGCAGGTTCAAATCATTTTACCCTTGCAGATTTAGCCTCTTATATCGCTTTGGCATCAGGTAAAACTGTACAGTATCAAGATATCAGCCCAGAAGATTATACTCAGGCGCTTCTCACAGCAGGATTACCCCAAGCACTTGTAACGGTTATTGTTGATGCAGATGTACAGACTGTAAATGGTGCAATGTATAGTGAAAGTAAAGACTTGGAACATTTGATTGGTCGTAAAACAACACATATTCAGGATCAGGTTAAAGCTTTATTTTAGGTATTTTAAAGATGAGCATGGGCTTAAATACAAAATTTAAGCCCATGCTATACTGAGCAATTAAGGATGAATATTTTTGATAGGGAAATCGATATTCATCTCTAGATCTGCGAGGGACTGCCTTTCTGTGTTGTACATGGTTGCACGGAACACCGCAATTTTTTTCATCGTCATTGGATCATTAATATTCAGTATTGGCTTAAGTTTATGCTTCACATATAAATGAATCACTTCATCAAATTCTAAATAAACCGGTCCATCAAACATAATCTTGATCGGGACTTGATATCGTCGTTTTAACTTAAATGGCACCGAAAGTTTAATCGGAATATCCACTTTTAAAGGAAATTGAGGCAACAGTTTATTTTGATAAACCAAGTCCGTAGTTGTTTCTAATGGCATTAGCGTTTCAATCTGAATATCAGTCTCATAATCAAGCTCAACCTCAATCGGCGTTGTCACAACAAAACTTAAATTAGCCAAATATTTGCCTTTCAAAGGTAAAGCCAACTCACGGTCAATCGTCAACTCAGTATCTAAAGCACCTTGTGCATGTGTTTGTAAATAATTCCCCACATGGATTTTTGTTGGTAAAGATTCCGACAATTGAATTTGTGCGCTTTGTGCAGAAACCTGCATTGAGGCATGAATATTCAAATATAACCAAACGCATAGCGCAATGAGCAATACGACACTCATAAAAGTGAACAACAAATTTCGTATAGATTTAAAGATCCACATTTCCATACTACCCTATTTTAAAACTTCGGACTGTGGTTGTTGTGGTTCTACTGGCGGATGATCGCGACGTGATAGCCTTAAACTATTGAGTGGAATTTTAAGTTGCCCTTTTTCAATTTTTACTGGCAATGTATTTTGAACATCTACTGTTGCTTGAAGTGCTGATTTAATTGGAACATTGAGGTGGCCCTGAATTGGAATATTGGTTTTTAATGTCGCATCAAGTGGCACATGTAAATTTTCTTTAAGTAACACCTTTACTGGGGCATCAAACTTTAAATGAATATTTTGGTTGAGTGGCACTTGTAAATTAATCGGCACATCCATATGAATCGGGATGTTCCCTTTTAATGGTAAAGTAATATCTTTACCTAACACAGTGACTTTAACCTTGGTATCAATCGGCATATCCTGATTGATTTTGATCACTTCATTCACAGGAATTGTGGTTTGAATAGGGACTTCATTATCAAAATACACATGTGGGGTTAAGGTTTGTGTAATCGGTAAGTTTAGCTTTTCATGAATAGGAATTTCAGCTTTCACTTTTCCTTTGACATCCACATCTAATGCGTCATGAATTTGTACTTTGGCTTGTAAAGGTTCTTTTAAATCGATACGTACAGCTTGATTTTCAAGTGGAATATAAATATTAAAATGTTTAAATACCCAGATTGCAATCAATACACCACACACCGTAGCAATAAGAATAAAGGCAACTCCCGCCATAACTTGCTTCAACTGCAAAATCCTGTCCTTAATTTTTATCCTTAATTATTTTTTATTTTAAATACTTATGTGAATTAATATGCGTTTTTATGTATAAAAGTCGAAGAATTTTGTTTAATTATTAAACAATTGATATCTAATCTACGGATTATTTCGAAAAATCAGCTAACCAATAGCACTGCACAATTGCTGTATTATTTTTATACTCAACACTCACATCGCCTTTTTCATGATTTTGATTGAATTTTAGAGTTTTAAATCGCTGCTTTACTGTTGTAGCACTCAGATCAAAATATAAATATTGATTGTATTGTTGCGCGGGACGACCAAAACTAAATTCTATTTTGCGAATAGGAATGCCAGCATAAGTGACATTTTTTAATTTATACGTGGTTGAGTCATAAACCTGTTTATCCAAATATTTTACATCAATCGTATAGTGTTCAAGTGGTGCAATCAGTTCTGAATTTTCATTATGAAAATCGTATTGCTGCCGAATTGCACAGTTTTGTTCGAAGCGATCTTTTAATAAAGGACGTAATTCTAAGGATTTGGCATGTGTAGCTCCCGTTAGCAGTAACATCATGCTCAGTAATATCTTTTTCTTCATGTGATTTTCCTTTGTTGCAAATTACTTTATATAAAATAGCTTTTATTAGACTTCTTGCGTTAGTCAAAAATGAGCATTTAATACTTGTATCGTTTTAAATAATGATGAAACCATAGATGGTCTTTCTATCGTAAGGCATCACCTAAGCAAAGCAATTTAAACTTTAAATGTGGCATTGCAAACTTGCTTTTCATACACCTATTTCTATGTGATAGTAAAAAGTTTCATCACTTTTAGAAATCATCCCAAAACTTAATTCACAATAACACTATTGAAGTCCATTTTTATAAGACCATAAACAGATAGCTATTGCATCACTCTTGCCCTTTCCAGCCATCACAAAATTTGCAGATTTAGTTGGTTGCTGTATATTGCTTTTAATCTTATTAAATTGCTGTTTGGCTGAAGCCATTGGAAGATCAAAGTACAACGTCTCACTCAAAGTCAAACCGCCCCCATCAAAATTCAATTTTATTTACGACTAATCCCCTGTAAGCCGTATTTTTTAAACTAAAATTTTTGCTGACGTAAGCCGCTTGCTCTTCTACTTCATCCTTAACTACCTGATTCATTAAAATTACCTGCATCTCATCATGAGTATAAAAATCGAATTGTTGACCAATCGCACAATTTTGTTCAAAACGATCCTGCAATATAGGAGTTAAATCAAGACTTGTATGCGGAGTTGCGTGAATCATTGTTGATAAATTCAGCAAACTTAAAGCAAAAATTGATAATTTTTTCTTTATTTTTAATATTCTCTAAGTTTTAATTAGAATCATAAATTAAAACTTAAATAGAACCATAACTTTATAATATAAAAAAAGGAGCTCCATTTGAAGCTCCTTTTCGACGACTCTTAGAAATTATGCATTTGTTTCAGCTGGTACTTTTGGATAACTTACACCACATACTTGTTCAGCAATACGCAATACTTGGCAGCTATAACCAACTTCGTTATCGTACCAAACGTAAGCTGTTAAACGGTTACCAGAAGTAATTGTTGCTTGTGCGTCAAATACACCCGCTGTACGCGAACCAATAAAGTCAGACGATACAACTTCTGTAGAGTTAGTATAGCCAATTTGACCTTGAAGGTTAGAGTTGATCGAGATTTGACGAATATATTCGTTCACTTCTTCACGATCTACTTCTTTCTCAAGTGTTAAGTTAAGAATAGCAAGTGAAACGTTTGGTGTTGGAACACGTACTGAATTACCTGTTAATTTACCTTGTAACTGAGGTAATGCTTTCGCAACAGCTTTTGCAGCACCTGTTTCTGTAATAACCATATTCAGTGTTGCAGCACGGCCACGGCGATCTGCTTTGTGATAGTTGTCAATCAAGTTCTGGTCATTAGTAAATGAGTGAACAGTTTCCACATGACCATTGATCACTTTGTATTTGTCTTCTAACACTTTTAAAACTGGTGTGATTGCGTTAGTAGTACAGCTTGCAGCAGAAATGATTTTGTCTGAATCAATGATGTCCGCTTGGTTAACACCAAACACCACATTCTTCATATCACCTTTACCAGGTGCTGTAAGTACAACACGACTTACGCCAGGGCATTTAAGATGCTGAGATAAACCATCGATATCACGCCATTTACCAGTATTATCAATCACTAATGCATTGTCGATACCATAAGCTGTGTAATCAACTTCAGCAGGACTAGATGCATAGATCACTTTGATAAAGTTACCATTTGCAATGATTGCTTCATTTTCTTCATCCACAGAAATCGTTCCTGCAAATGGACCATGAATTGAATCACGACGTAACAATGAAGCACGTTTTTCTAAATCACCATCAGATGATTTACGTACAACGATCGCTTTAAGGCTTAAACCACGACCAAGACCTGATTGGCTAATGATCAGACGCGCTAAAATACGACCAATACGACCAAAACCATAAAGAACGACATCTTTAGGCTCAACTTGTGCAGGACGACCTTCTAAAGATTGAACAGCTTGAGCAACAAATGCATCAATATCGCCACCCTTTTCTTTATATTCAACTGCAAGTTTACCTAAATCAACTTCAGCAGAACCGATATTATCTAATTTCGCTAAAGCTTCTAAAATAGGGAAAGTATGTACAACAGAAAGCTCAACATCCATCATACGTGTACGACGGTGTGCTTTAAGGATTTGAATTACTGAACGGTTCACTAAAGAACGACCGTACACAGAAGTCACAATGTTTTTTTCACGGTATAATTGACCGATTAATGCAATCATACGTTCCGCAATTTCTTCACGGTTTTTCCAGCGACCTTGGTGCTCTGCATGTAGGGCGATGATAGTGTCTTTGCTCACAGATACGTCCTCTATTTATGTATATCTAGACATGGATTTTTAAACCCCACAATTGTAATGTAATTCTCATTTAGTTGAAATCAAATCGTGATACATTTTTATAGAATTTTGTCATACTGGGTATTTTATTTTAAATTATGCCTTGATCTTTAAATAATATTTCAGTTCTATGTGGATTTTAGTCGTGATATTGACTTTATTAGAGTAAGAAGAAAAATAAAGATCATGTTAGATCTTTAAATTCCAAATTGCTACACTTAACCTGCTGTTAATAGTAAAGCTATCACACATCTAATGAGTTAGATCTTGTTAAAGTCACGATTCTAAATGACAATCCAACTATTATCGATCTTTGTTTTAACTAACGGATTCTTTCGTCCAATTTTTCAATATTCAATACTAAATTTTTCCGTTTATTGTTTTGTTGATAGATATGCCAAATCCCCTCTAATACCAAAATACTCACAGCACACCAAATTGGAATATAGGTAAACCATTCATCTGCAGAAATAGACTCTCCCAACGCCAACGAGGCTAGCGCCAACAAAACAGGTTCTAAATAACTTAATAACCCAAACAAAACCATCGGCAAATAACGACTGGCTAAAATATAGCTACCTAGACCAATTGCACTCAAAACTCCAAGCCCTGCAACCACAAGAATTAAAACGGGTGAGTTAGCAAATTGACTATATGCTTCTAATCCAGTTTGGGTGAAATAAATTGCAATAGGAATACAAATTAAAATATCCCACCAAAAGCCACCTAAATTATCGGTTTTGATGGTTTTTCGAATCAAGAAATAAAGAGAGTAACCTAATGCAACACTTAGTGTTTCCAATGCAATACTACCCAAACGCCATAATTCATGCCCCACACCAAGCACAGCAAAAGCAACGGCAACCATTTGGAATCTTGATAATTTCTCTTTATAAAATAAACTACCTGCGAGTACAAGGACCAAGGGTAATAGAAAATACCCAAGTGAAACTTGTAATCCCCGCCCATTCATTGGGCCCCACAAGAAAAGCCATAATTGGAAACAGGTCAAAATAGATGTAATGATTAATAAAAGTAATAAAGCAGGTTGTTTGAGGATTCGATAATAAATCGCTTTAACATGAACAAAATCACCACTCCATAGCATGAATAAAGTAAGGAACGGCAAAGTCGCAATAATCCGCCAACCAAAGGTTTGCTGACTATCTAGATCGCCCAACAATTTGGTATAAAAATATAAGACCCCAAACGTTACAGATGCCAATACAGACAATACGACGCCCTTAAACATCTGTGGCCTCACCATGATTTTCAAATAAACTCTTAGGCATTATAAACACCTTCACCCAAAATTAATTTGAATTCTCAATTATTTTCAAAATTAAGGATTTACAACTACTTTAATATTTAAAATATATCAGCTTAAATTTTCTATCTTATTGTTGCGTATTCTGTTTGGTTCGAATCAGATCTTTTAAGTTAAAACCTACCGTCTGCGCATAGCGGAGAAATTCAATCACCTTTGCTTCATCTGGATGAGGATCTCTAGACAGTAACCACAAATATTTTCGTTTAGGTTCTCCGACCAAAGCCATTTGATAGTGTGAATCAATTTTTAAAATCCAATAATCACCACGGCCCACAGGCATCCAACGAACCGCTTCTGGAATAAAACTCACTTTAAATTTTGAATTAAAAGGCTCATTACTGATAAATGCTTCACCCAGTGAACGCAATTCTTGTCCATTTTGATCGACGCATCGATTATCTACTGCAACATTACCATATTCATTTACGGTATAACGTGCAGTGACATCTGACTTACAGTCTTTTTGAAAATACATTGGTTTACGGGCAATTTCATACCATAATCCTAAATATTGACCCAATTCCAATTTTGGAATCGCTGCTAAAGTCGAATTTTCAGCATAGGCTTTTGGATATAAAAAGCTCGAAAAAACCACCCCCAACACGATTATTAATTTTTTGAAGTCATATAATTTGGGTAATATTTTAAATGATTGCACTTTATACCCTCAGCATTACTTTTTACTATTTATTATAAAATAATCATAAATTTAAACTTAGACTGTAGCTTTATGTATCCTTGTTTGGCCTAAAGCTACAGCAAGTGCAAAAGTGAAATCACGTCAATAAAGCAATTATTTTAACATTCTATTTTTTAAACGCACAATTTCGTCTCGTAAACGCGCAGCTTGTTCAAATTGTAATTCTTTAGATGCTTTCAGCATTTCTTTTTCGAGTCTCGTAATATGCTTAGTAAACAGTTTTGGATCAGACAAAATGTGACGTTCATCAGCAGTTAAAGCTTGATGCTGATCATTTATGTTTACTTCAATTTGATCATCACTAATAACCTCACCCGTATCAATTTCTTTAATTGCTTGGCGTACAGCACTACGTGGAATAATACCATGCTCTTCATTAAATTGGATTTGTTTAGCCCGACGACGATCGGTTTCATCTATAGCTTTCTGCATCGAATCGGTTATACGGTCAGCATATAAAATCGCTTTACCTTTTAAATGTCGTGCAGCACGACCAATAGTTTGGATTAACGATCGTTCAGAACGAAGAAAACCTTCTTTATCTGCGTCAAGAATGGCAACCAAAGAAACTTCCGGCATATCCAAACCTTCACGCAATAAGTTAATCCCGACCAGAACATCATGTACGCCTGTACGAAGATCATGAATAATTTTGACTCGCTCAACTGTGTCAATATCTGAGTGCAGATAAGCCACCTTCACCCCATATTCTTTTAAATATGAGGTTAAGTCTTCTGCCATACGCTTGGTTAAAGTAGTGACTAAAACACGCTCATCAAGTTCTTTACGGATATTAATTTCTGAAAGAACATCATCCACTTGCGTTAAAACAGGACGTATTTCGATTTCTGGATCGACCAATCCTGTTGGTCGCACCACTTGTTCGGCAACTTGTTCAGATTTTTCAAGTTCATATTTAGCCGGTGTTGCACTAACATAAATGGTGGTTGGGACGATACGTTCCCATTCTTCAAACTTCATTGGACGATTATCCAATGCACTTGGTAAACGGAAACCATAATTGACCAAGTTTTCTTTACGTGAACGATCGCCTTTATACATTGCACCAATTTGGGGTACAGTCACATGCGACTCATCAATAATTAATAAAGCATCATCTGGGATATAATCAAATAATGTAGGTGGCGCCTCACCCGCTGGACGACCAGATAAATGACGTGAATAGTTTTCAATACCGTTGGTATAGCCTAACTGTTGCATCATTTCTAAATCATAACGTGTGCGCTGTTCGATCCGCTGTGCTTCGAGTAATTTTTCATGGTCTTTAAAAAAAACTAATCGATCAGCCAGTTCATCCCGAATCGTTCCAATTGCACGTTGTAGATTATCTTTTGGAGTGACATAGTGACTTTTCGGATAGATTGTCACACGTGGTGCTTTACGTACCATTTTCCCTGTAATTGGATCAAACCATCGAATTGAATCGACTTCATCATCAAACAACTCAACACGAACTGCGTGTTGGTCTGATTCAGCAGGGAAAATATCGATAATTTCGCCACGAATACGATAAGTACCACGTAAAAATTCCAACTCATTTCGCGTATATTGCATTTCAACAAGTCTGCGAATAATATCATCACGACTAATTCTGTCCCCTTGTACAATATGCAATAACATACTCATATAAGCATTCGGATCACCCAAACCATAGATTGCGGATACTGATGCGACAATAATAGCATCACGGCGTTCTAATAAAGCACGCGTAGCAGAGAGACGCATCTGGTCAATGTGATCATTGATCGCTGAATCTTTTTCAATAAAGGTATCCGAAGATGGAACATAAGCTTCGGGTTGATAGTAGTCATAATAACTAACGAAGTATTCAACTGCATTGTTTGGGAAAAAGGATTTAAATTCACCATATAATTGTGCAGCAAGAGTTTTGTTATGTGCCATGACAATAGTTGGACGTTGCGTTTGCGCAATCACATTTGCCATGGTGTAGGTTTTCCCTGAACCCGTTACACCGAGTAGAAGTTGATCGTGAAAACCTTTATTTATGCCTTCGACTAATTTTGCTATTGCCTGTGGTTGATCTCCAGCAGGTTGATAATTTGTAACAAGTTCAAAAGGTAAATTTTCGCTCACAGTGTGCTCTTAAATATTTGTGTATAAAGAAAATGCATTTAGATTAAAAGAGTATACAAAAATATTGATTGTTCTGCTAAATGATATATATTCACAAAAATTCACTCAAATAAAAATTTAACGGAAAACTTATGCGCAATAAATTAATTAAAACAATCAGCTTGGTATACTTGGCTTTAGTAATACAGGGCTGTGGTGGTGGAAATTCTTCTTCAACAGGGGATACACCAACATTACCTCAAGCAAAACAAGATATTTATGTATTAGGAAGTAGTAGTCTGGAGTACATAAATAATGCGTTAACAAAAACAGCAAATCTGAATAATTATAACGTAATTAATTATGCTAAAGGTGGAGAGTATTTGTATAGTATGTGTTTAAGAATAGGAGCATTTTCTGGAACAGTCAAATTTAAAAATACTCAAATAGTACTAAATACAAAAAACTATCTTGATGCTGATTGGCCAACAGATTTTTATTTAAAACCATTCGATGTGAAAATAAATAATAATTTAGGTCAAATCGGCATTGATCAAAATGGTTATTATTTTATTCCAAACCAAGTTAATGATTTTTATGTAGACAAAAATATTTTCTATCCAATCCAAAGTCTTTTTCCAAAAGTTAAAAATAGTTCAATTTTTATTGTAAACCTAGGTAAAAATAATTTACTAGGCAATGACCCTACACTAAGTACAACCCAATACGTTATTGAAAAGTCTAATCAATGTATCAGTTGGATCGATAAAAATTTAACCAGCAATATCTTGGTTATAGGTTTTTATACATCAACAAAACCATCTCTTAATCTTATAGATAAAGTTAATTTTGTTAATAATAATTTATCAAATACTTATAAAAATCAATACTTTAATATCAAAAGCTATATAGAAGGAGATCAAATTTGGAAAGATACAACGATTACACCTAACACTTTTGATTTACAGAATCAAAAAAATCAAGCTTTACCTATGAGTCTATCTAAAGATGAAGTGCATGTGAACGAAAAAACTAACTTAGCACTCAGCAAGAAACTAATCCATTTTATAAATAACAACTTTAAATGATTTTTCATTCATGCACAAAGTATCTTCTTTACATAAAAATATTAATTTTTATAGGCTTTGTTGCATAAAGAGCTGAAAGATAGAGTTCCCCTAATGGACTTAAATTTAGGATGCAACTTGGGTATGTGGTCGGCCTAATTCTTCACTGACATTATTCGTTGTAAGTTTGACAGCACGTATTTGCAGAGTTTTAACATTTATACCGATATGAAGCTTACGCCATTGGCGACGATATTCAGGCTGATATTTCTTACGTTTCCATTCGTCTTCACCTAAAAACTTCAAACCCGTGGAATCTACGAGTATATGCAGTCCATCATGACTTTTTTGATAGCTAACCGCAATGTCAATATGCTTCTGTCTTCTGCAAAGCGTGGAATAGTCTGGAGCTGTCCAGCTTAAACCGCAGAGTTGAATCAGGCTTTGAAAAAAGCCTGTAACCATCCGTAAAGAAAGTCTAAAAAGAGATTTGATCATCAAATAGCATTGAATCGCTGTGTCGGAATAGGTTCGATTTCGTCCATGCTTGCCCTGTGGCTGAGCATACCATTGAGCAGAAGGATCAAACCAAATGAGGATGTTTCCTCTATTTATTAATGCTCGGTTATACGAGGAACAATTGGTCGTGCGATAAATTTTAGGTGCAGGCTTCTTCATTTGGAAATTATATTACTGAAGAAATCTTTAAAGGGTAGGTTTGTGCAACAAAGCCATTTTTATAACAAAACACAAAAAATGTTTTGTTTAGACATATTACTCTTTGACCAAAGTATAGAATTAATGTAAGTGGCCCTTTACAATTCAAAATAGCGATAAAGTAAAATTAGCAACCATCACAAATTTACTAGTCGTAATACATCATACAATACTGAATAATTGACACTCTTTTAAGTTTAGGAATTTTCAACTTAAGCTACAATCTTTTTTAAATACAAATTGTTAGCTACAATACTTTATATAGCTTAATGTCACTGACTCAACATTATTAAGCAAAGCAATCAAATAAAGCCGTCAATGAAATCAAATTACAGTAGTCATAGCTACCATATCTATTTGGCTACCCTTAAGAATTATCGACATAGTCTGTTATTTTTATGTTTTTTTATGTAAAATGTAATAATTATGAAACATTAGTTAGAAAGTATGATTTTGTCAAAAAAAATTATTGGGTTGGATTTACTTCGATTTTCTATGGCTATATTGATGGTTTTGTACCATATCCAAGGTTTAATAAATGATTCTATCCTAAATGAGCTGATATTTAATGGTTTTTTTGGTACAAGTACTTTTTTTATATTATCTGGATTTATTCTAACTCATGTCTATTATAGAAAAATTGAAGAAAAAAAATTTTCAAATACAAATTTCTTACTCAAAAGATTTTCTGCTTTATACCCTATTCATATTTTCACAATGTGTATGGCTATTATTACATTCTTTTCATTAAGTATCATTACTAAAAAATCATTTCCTACTGAACTTCCAATTCAAGCATTACCATCAATTCAATCAAATGAGGTTATGGAAATTTATTTTATTGATATTTTTAAATACATAATAGAAAGCATTACTTTGATTCAAGCATGGGACTACCATTTTCTATTTCTTAATCCAGCGGCATGGTCAGTTTCTGCATTATTTTTCTTTTATTTGACATTTAATTTTTTTGTTAAAATATTGAAAAATATAAAAAATTTAAAAAAATTTATGATGGTTTTTTGGATTTTTTCACTCATTCCAGCTATTTATTTTACTTATACTCAAAATTTCTCTTCAGATATTATTGGTCTAATGCACAGAAATCCAGTTCTTAGGCTTCCTGAATTCATTGCAGGCATTATTTTTTATTTAATTTGTTTAAATTCAAAAATATACTCAAAAAAATATCAAATCTTTTGTCTGTTTTTTGCTGGGTTTGGATTTTTTCTTATGCATTATCTAGTCAAAACAGCACCTCAGCTATGGTTCTACCTATCACATAATGGATTGTTTTTATTTCCACAGCTAGCATTGATTTATTGTTTTTTAAGCATCAACTTTAATAATCATAAAATCACGACCTTAATTGAAAGATTAGGAAAAGCTTCACTATCAATTTATATGTTACACCTTCCTTTACTCTCTATTTATTTTATTCTTTACAAATTGATCATTGCAAGTACACAAGTTTCAACTATTAACGAAATTATTGAAACTGCAAAAAGTATTGATCAATTAGATATTATTTCTACCCTGATATTTATTATTCTACTTATACCAATCAGTCTATATCTTCAAGAAAAACTTTTCACTCCAATCCAAGTTAAATTATCAAATAAATTAATTTGGATAAAAACTATGTTAAATCATAGAGAAACCTAATTTAATGAACAAGGAAATTTTCCTTGTTTACCTTACTCCCATTTTCACAACAAGATAATGTACCAATAGATGTTATACATGCTTATGCATAATAATTTGTAACAAGTTCAAAAGGTTGATGTTCACTCACAATAATTCACTCTTTAACCAATTGGGAAGAAGCCATAATAGTTTAACAGAAACCAATTAAACCCATACATTGACACCTATTCTAGATGGGGCTTTTTACACAATATTCAACAAATACCTTGACCCTTTTTTATTTCAATAGCAACATGGAAACAAGCGAATTAAAAGATTGAAAAACATGACATATCACTATCATGATGAAAGCATAATCAAAACTTTGCCAGAAGATACTGTGTTTGTTTTTGGTAGTAATATGGCGGGTACTCATCAAGGCGGTGCTGCAAAATCAGCACATTTACATTTTGGCGCAACTAAAGGTGTTGGACGTGGCTGGGCGGGACAAAGTTTTGCTATACCCACCATGAATGAACATTTACAGCAAATGCCACTTTCGCAAATTCAACACTATATTGATGATTTTAAAATTTATACAAAAAATCACCCGAAGATAAAATATTTTATTACTTCTGTGGGTTGTGGTGTTGCTGGCTATAAAGTTGAAGAAATTGCCCCCATGTTTAAAGGTATTTCACGCAATGTGATCTTCCCTGCTTCATTCCGCCCATTTGTAGAAAAAACTTTGCCTAAGCTCACACAAAAATTGCTGCATAGCTTTATATCAGATGAGGTCATTTTTAGTTCAGATATAGAACAAAAAATTCAAAGCTTAGATTTAACTGAAGCTGAAAAAAGTCTCGCTACAATTATTCTCAATACACCCATGTATCCAAATGATAGTAATGGTCGAGATCGTATTTTTGAAATACAAGATATTCTTCACAATCTAAATGGAAAAGTATTTGAATTTCAGTCTGATTCAGAGGGTTCAATGATTTTTGGGGGAGCTATTTTAGCGCTTCTAGAACTCTATAATTTAAATGAAACAGACTTTATTTCAGTATGGACTGGCCAGCGTACCATTGCTGCACCAAAAGCAGAACATCGGGCTAAAAAGTAATATACTTCAGTGTGTGGTTATTTTTGATTGAACCAATCTATGTTTAATTTTTACTTAAGTCATATCGCTCGGAACAAGGTCTGATGACAGCCCGATTCTGTTTGAGCCTATAAGTCATTTTTAGACGATACAAGGCAAGTCATTTATAAAATGTCAACACCCCTAAACTAATAAGAGTGATATTGGAAAGCGTATGGAGCAAATGGATTTAACAATATTTGATTTGTCTCCAATTGCCATGTGGTTACAAGATTTTAGTGGTATAAAAAAAATATTTGATCAGTGGACGGCGCAAGGTATTCCCGATATTAAACAACATCTATTGGAGGATACTAGCCGTTTAAAACCCTGTTTGGCAGCGATCCGTACCATTCATATCAATCAAAGCACTCTGATTTTATATGAAGCTGATGATTTAGCGGAGATTTTAGAAAAATTTCCGGAAATGCATACAGAAAATACTGAACTATTACATATCCAATTTTTTTCAGCACTTTGGAATAAAGAAAAAGATTGCTCGATTCAAGTGGTCAACCTTAGCTGCAAAGGTAAAAAAATTGATATCCAACTTAGAGCCAATATTTTAACGGATGCGAAAGAAAGTTGGGATCGAGTTTTATTAACCACGGAAGATATCTCTCAGTGTCAAAATGCACGTCGGATTGCAGAATCCCTATTTTTGCATTCACCCACTGCCCTCTGGGTCAAAGACTATAGCCAAATAAAATCATTATTTAATCAATTGCTAGCGAATAATGTCACTGACTTAGATCAATATATTCAGCAAAACCCTGATTTTCTATTTCTTTGTTTTGAAAATATTCGATCAGTTGGTGTAAATCAAGCTTTACTGGATTTATTTAATGCCAACAATGAACAACATTTTTATCAGCATTTAAATCATATTTTCAGAGAGAATTATCAACAAAATTTTTATAAACAATTATTACATTTATGGGATGGCCATCATCAGCTTAAGCGAGAATGTGAGTATCGGTCAATCAACGGAGATTTGCTACATGTCCTCGAACAGTTTGTTATTTTTCCAGATTCAAAACATAACTGGGATACCGTGCAAATTGCCTTTACCGATTTAACAGAGCGTAAGAAATTAGAAGATCATCTGCTATATGCAAGCAAGCATGATCAATTAACTCAATTATATAATCGAACTTTTTTTGTAGGTGAAATTCAACGCTTACAAACTACCCCATTCAGTTCACTTTCATGTATATACTTAGATATCAATGGTTTAAAAAGGATTAATGATTTACAGGGCCATCATATTGGTGATTTGCTGATTCAACGTTTTGCAAATCTTTTAAAAAAATCCACCATAACCACCCCATATTCTGTTTCCCGTATTGGTGGTGATGAGTTTGTGATTCTTATGCCTGAATCAAATTATCAGCATATAGAGCTACTGCTTAAAATAATTAAGCAAGAAATAGAACTTGATCAAATTAACAATCCGCAACATCCACTTCATGTGGCGATTGGTTATGCAACAACTCACCATTATAAAAATATCGATGAGTTATTAAAAAAAGCAGATAAAATTATGTATCAAGATAAGCAAGCATATTATTTATTGAAGACCGATTAATAGTTTGACGGATTAAAAATATAATTTGAATTAAGTAACAGTTGTGCAAATCCAATTAAACGATAACCAGTTATCATAAAATACGATTAGTAATAAATATCATGAATTTTATTATTTTATATCCTCCTTTTTTAGGATATATTTCAAATATTCTAAAGCACCTCACATCGAACGAGAATCTTATAATGGAATTTTCTGATTCTTCTATTTTTGATATATCCCCTACCCCAATGTGGTTAGAAGACTATAGCGAAGTAAAAGAACAATTTAACCAATGGAAAAGTCAAGGAATCACAGATCTACAAAGCTTTTTAGAAGAAAATCCAGACCAGATCACAGCTTGTGCGCATAAAATTAAGATTCTTCAGGTCAATAAAAAAACCTTAAATTTATTTGAAGCAAGAACTCAACAACACCTCTATCAGAGCTTAGATATTATTTTTCAGAAAGAAATGCTGCATTCACATATTAAAGAGTTGGTTGCACTTTGGAATGGAGAAGCAGAATTTTCAAATACTACTGTCAATTACACGATTTCAGGTAAAAAGTTAGATATCAAATTACGCGGTATCATTTTGCCGGGTTCAGAAGTCAGTTTAGACCGAGTTTTAGTTACCACTGAAGATATTACTGACTATCAAAATGCGCGCCGTTTAGAAGAAAAAAATCGCCAACTGGCAGAATCTCGCTTTATTTATTCGCCAACTTCATTGTGGGTGGAAGATTTTAGTCGTGTAAGACTACGTATAGATCAACTCCGTGAAATTGGTATCGAAGATTTTCGTACCTTCTTAGATGTTCATACTGACTTTGTAAACCAGTGTATAGAAGACATCATCTTATTAGACGTCAACCAAGCAACCCTGGATTTATTTAAAGCCAAAGATAAAGAGACCTTGTTTAAAAACTTAAACAAAGTATTTGCAAAAGAGATGTATCAGACTTTCCGTGAGCAACTGATTGAGCTATGGAATGGTAAAATTCATCATCAACGTGAAGCTGTAAATTATGCATTAGATGGTTCAGTACGAAATGTATTACTCCAATTCACTGTTTTCCCAGGTTATGAACATGATTGGAGTCTTGTTCAAGTCGCATTGACTGATATTACTGCACGAAAAAAAGCAGAAACGTATTTGGAATATCTTGGAAAACATGATGTTCTCACAAAATTATTTAATCGTTCATTTTATACAGAAGAAATCAATCGTTTAGAGCGTGGCGTACTACGCCCGACTTCAGCTATTTTTATTGATATGAATGGTTTAAAAGCCATCAACGATCAGTTAGGTCATGATGTTGGGGATGAATTACTTCGACGTATGGGCAATATTCTGACTCGTACCATTACCAATACAAGTTATACTGCTTCTCGTATTGGTGGAGATGAGTTTGTAATTCTCATGCCTGCGGCAAATGAGCAAACCGTCGAATCAATGATCATGACTATTGAAGAATTACTCAATATAGATAACCAGTACTACTCGTCACAACCTATCAGCGTTGCAATTGGTTACGCAACAACAGGTGCAAATGAAAGTATAGATAATATGCTAAAACGAGCAGATTTACTGATGTATCAAAAGAAAAAAAAATATTATGAATATGTCACGGAAATGCTAAATGACGGTGCTTAACCATCAACAAAGATAAACAATAAGCTTGAAAAAATATTCTTTTGAATACTTAATATAAAAATAGGTGCATCAAGCACCTATTTTTATATTTTACACACTTAACGTTTTCCCATCGAACGACGTGTACCACGAGGTGGCATCCAAGTACGGTCTGCGTATTGCTCAGGTTTAGGGCGAACGTTGTTATGGGCAACATCATCATCATTTTCTAAAGATGATGGCATTGGAAATGGTAAATTCACCAATGGCTTCTTTTTGGGAGTATTTTGGGTGCTCATGTGATTCACTCAATTTTAACTGACTATATTGTACGTAAATTTCGGCTTTGATGCGAGTGCTCTTAAACTTTCACTTTTATTTGTATTCTCTTGATACATTAATTTTTGCTTTTCGTGAATATTTATTGAATTTGAATAGATATTAGACGACCAAACATGAAAAATTAGGCTATGATAATGTGCTTTTTATTTTTTAATCCCTATAAGAAGGAATAATGCCGTGGACGTACGTCTCTCTGATCGTGTAAATGCCATCAAACCGTCTCCAACGCTTGCTGTTACCAACAAAGCTGCTGAATTAAAAGCTGCGGGTAAAAATGTAATCGGATTGGGCGCTGGCGAACCAGATTTTGACACCCCACAACACATCAAAGATGCTGCGATTACAGCGATTAACAACGGTTTTACCAAATATACCGCTGTTGATGGTACACCAGGCCTTAAAAAAGCAATTATTGCGAAGCTAAAACGTGATAACAATCTTGACTATGCTGCAAATCAGATTTTAGTCTCTTGTGGTGGTAAACAGTCTTTCTTTAACTTAGCACTTGCTTTGTTAAACAAAGGTGATGAAGTCATTATTCCAGCGCCATATTGGGTAAGCTATCCAGATATGGTGATCATTGCTGAAGGTGTTCCTGTCATCGTGAAATGTGGTGAAGAACAACGTTTCAAGATTACACCTGCTCAACTAGAAGCTGCGATTACAGACAAAACACGTTTGGTGGTTTTAAATAGTCCATCTAATCCAACAGGCATGATCTACAGTAAAGCTGAACTTGAAGCTTTAGCAGAAGTGCTCCGTAAATATCCTCAAGTTTATGTTGCTTCTGATGATATGTATGAGCCGATCCGTTGGGATGATGAGTTCTACAACATTGCTACTGTAGCTCCTGACCTTTATGAGCGTGTGATCGTACTTAACGGTGTATCTAAAGCATATGCAATGACTGGATGGCGTATCGGTTATGCAGCAGGACCTGCAAAATTGATTGGTGCAATGAAAAAAATCCAATCACAATCAACTTCAAACCCAACTTCGATTTCACAAGTTGCTGCTGAAGCTGCGTTAAATGGTCCTCAAGATGTTCTTCAACCGATGATTGAAGCATTCAAACGCCGTCATGATTTAGTTGTAAATGGTTTGAATGAAATTCAAGGGATTAGCTGCTTACCTGCTGATGGCGCATTCTATGCTTATGCCAATATTCGTCCTTTGATTCGTGCAAAAGGTTTAAAATCTTGCACAGAATTCTCAGAATGGTTGTTGGAAGAAACTGGTGTTGCTGTAGTTCCTGGTGATGCTTTTGGTTTAGGCGGCTATATGCGTATTTCTTATGCGACTGCTGATGAAGTACTTGTTGATGCACTTGCTCGTATTAAAAAAGCTGCAGATTCTATTGATGGTGTTGATGTAGCAATTGCTTCAATCGCAGCTGAAAAAGCAGCGCAATAAGACGATATTGGTTTAAATGAAAAATGGGTGTATTGATTACACCCATTTTTTTATCTTTGTTTATATTACTTATCAACATGTCACTATTTTTATCAACAAGCTTCTATATTTTTTGTAAATTAATCTTTGAGGAGCAAGCCCGTGGTATTGTCTCCATCATTTCCAGTACCGTAATGATCTATACGTCCAGTATCAACTTGCACAGCAGATGTGTTTGCCGCATAGTACTTTTCATGATCGACTAATAATAACCCTGCGGTATTGTCTCCATCATTGCCTGTGCCATAATGTTCAATTCTCGGCTCCTTATTTTGATCAAGCTTTAAATAAGGCACAAGTTTTATTGGCTCTTTCAATAAAAGACCTGACGTATTATCTCCATCGCTACCTGTACCAAAGTGATCAATGCGTATTTCTTGCGTATTTTGATGTGATGCAAAACTTAAACTTGAAACACTACAAAGACCAATAACAGCTAATCTGATTAAAGTTTTCATGTCATTCTTCCCATTGATGTATCACTTCATTCTAGAGGTCGAAACTATACAATTCACGGTCTTGGGAATTACATTTATGACATTAACCAATTTTTGTTCATCTTCAATAAAACCTGAAATCTAACCTAAATCTTTAAGTTTTATTGCTGTTCTGGATCAGTTTGGCTAAGTACGATTCAGTGTTAAAAAGCATTTAAAGCATAAAAAGCTACAGTTGATTATCTGTATTTATTGATGACTCTGCATCAATGACGCTCTAAATACTTTCGGTGCGCATCCATATGTTTGTGTGAAAGCACGAGTGAATGCAGCTTGTGAGCTATATCCTACTAATTCAGCAATTTGAAAGATATTTTTGTCTGTCTCTTTTAAAAACTGACTTGCCAGTCTCATCCGCCAATTTTTTAAATATTGAATTGGAGAAACACCGACCTGTTCAACAATTTTTTTAGCAAAACTTGAACGTGATTGATGGGTGGATTGAGCCAAATTTTCTACATCCCATGGATAAGCAGGACGATCATGCAGCAAAAATAATGCTTTACTAATCGTGGGGTCACGTAAAGCAACAATCCAGCTTTTATGTTCAATGGTTGCCTTTGCCAACCAAAACCGTATTGACCACACCAATAAAAGATCGATAATCCTTGAAAGCATCACTTGACTACCAAGGCTAGGATGTTCAAGTTCAAGCTTTATCGCAGCAACAGTCATTGGCACCCATTCTGCAATTTTATCCGTATCATTGTGCGATGGGACATGGATATAGCGAGGCAACCCTTCGATTATGGCTTCGCCATAAATCCCACTAAGTTTAAAAATACAGCTAATCACAGCGGCTGCTTGGTTTTCAGCATCCAACAATTCAATCGTGTGTTCTCCTGCTGAAGGTAGAACAATAATATCCCCTGCTTTTAAAACGAGATCTAGGTTAGTGCATGCAACTTTAAGTCTGCATGTCGCCTGCTGAACGATATGGATATATGCATAATCCTGTTTAAAGCTTAACTGTTGTTGATCTGTAAATCGCGCGAAGTCATAGATCTCACCTGATATTTTTGCAAATTGATAAATATCAAAGAATATATCCGTTAAAGCACTTTTTTCTGCATATTCATCTCTCATTTTTTGTCACAATTCCTAAAAAGTGTTTCTGCAAAAACATTGGTGTTTCTGTTATTGTTAAATTGAATTTAAACATGAATAATCGTTTATAGAAGCTTTTTTGAGTATAAAAATTACATTCTGTATATATCCAATCTTTACACAAAAATTCTTCAACCATTTAGCTCAACAAATACAATAGCATTTAGCTAGGAGAGATACATGAGTAATAAACCGACAATTATATTCGTACACGGATTTTGGGGAGGCGCTGCTCATTGGAGTAAAGTCGTAACTGAGCTGTCTCACCGAGGTTATGAATCATTACGTGCAGTAGAACTCCCGCTTAGCTCACTAGCTGAAGATGTTGAACGAACAAGAAAAATGATTGCGCAAGTTAAAGGAGATGTCCTTCTGGTTGGTCACTCATATGGTGGCGCTGTAATTACTGAAGTTGGCAATCAAGCGAATGTCGTAGGCTTGGTTTATATTGCTGCTTTTGCACCTGACTCAAACGAAAGCCCTGGTGGCATTACTCAACAACATTTACCTGAGGCTGCACCAAACTTAGAACCAGACAGTGATGGTTATCTCTGGCTTAAAGCAGATAAATTCCATGAAAGTTTCTGTCAGGATTTGAGTAAAGATGAAGGGTTTGCAATGGCTGTCACCCAAAAAGCGCCAGTAGCGAGCACTTTTGGCGATACGATTTCCACACCAGCCTGGCAAACGAAACCATCTTGGTATCAAATCTCGACTCAAGACCGAATGATTCATCCTGAAAATCAAAAAGTCATGTCTGCACGCCTAAATGCAAAAAAAGTGATTGCGTTAGATGCAAGCCATGCTTCTTTGGCATCACATCCAAAAGATATTTCAGACTTGATTGAAGAAGCTCTCAGCTTTCTTGCTCAATAAATGATGAATGAACAGAGGGAATCAAGGGATTTCCTCTATATCTTAGACCCATTTAAAACTTAGATTTATTGAAATTCAATTTGGCTATAGTCAAACCACCTAATCATACATACAAGTGACTTCTCTCAAGTCATTGATCATCAATGAAGCTTATGTTTTTGTATGAACTTATGGAAGCTATTGGTTATCAATTCGTTTTTCGTATTTTTGAATAATAGATGGTTGTCCTACCGTGGGGCGACATGGATGTCGCCGTTGGGCGGGGGTATATGAGCAAAAATAAAGCACTGCTTTGTTTGCAGCGCAAGAGCCCTGTTAAACGAAAGATTTTTG
>NZ_JBIMBV010000018.1:0-93796 GCF_048551735.1 Acinetobacter legionensis | reverse complement strand
CACCATTAAGTGCAGCAAGTGCTGAACCACGGATGATAGGCGTGTCATCACCTGGGAAGTCATAAGTAGATAGAAGTTCACGAACTTCCATTTCTACTAATTCAAGTAATTCTTCATCATCAACAAGGTCACACTTGTTAAGGAATACAAGAATATAAGGTACACCTACTTGGCGAGAAAGAAGGATGTGTTCACGAGTTTGTGGCATTGGACCATCAGTCGCAGCACATACAAGGATCGCACCATCCATCTGAGCAGCACCAGTGATCATGTTTTTAACATAATCGGCGTGACCTGGGCAGTCTACGTGAGCGTAGTGACGAATTGGAGAATCGTATTCTACGTGTGAAGTATTAATTGTAATACCACGTGCTTTTTCTTCTGGTGCAGAATCGATTGCTGCGTAGTCTTTAGCTTCACCGCCGTAAGTTTTTGCACAAATTGTTGCAATTGCAGCAGTTAAAGTTGTTTTACCATGGTCGACGTGACCAATTGTACCCACGTTTACGTGTGGCTTATTACGTTCAAACTTAGCCTTAGCCATGAGAGCTTCCTTTTTAAACTACTCATGCAGGGTCACTGCATGAGCACTTGGTTTTTAACTATGAATTAGTTTGGGCTTATAGTAATCGAAAGATTACTCGTCGTCACCTTTTTTACCGCCAGACTGGAATTTAGAAATGATGCCTTCAGCCACGTTACGTGGAGTTTCAGCATATTTAGCAAATTCCATAGAATATGTCGCACGACCTTGAGACATAGAACGCATTTGAGTCGCGTAACCAAACATCTCAGCAAGTGGAACTTCAGCACGAATTGCTTTAGTACCGCCAGGTAAGTCGTCCATACCCTGAACCATACCACGACGACGGTTTAAGTCACCCATGATATCGCCCATGTAGTCTTCTGGAGTTTCTACTTCAACTTTCATGATTGGTTCAAGCAAGATAGGATCTGCTTTCATGAAACCATCACGGAATGCGTAAGAACCTGCCATTTTGAACGATAATTCGTCAGAATCGACATCATGGTAAGAACCATCAAATAATGTCGCTTTGATACCCACAACAGGGTAACCAGCCAATACACCATTCTTCATACGTTCTTGAATACCTTTGTCAACCGCACCGAAGAATTCTTTAGGTACTACACCACCTACAACTTCTTCAGCGAATTGGTATTCTTTACCAGCTTCTTCAACATCCATAGGCTCTAAACGAACATATACATGACCGAATTTACCTTTACCACCTGTTTGACGTACGAATTTACCTTCTTGCTCAACAGTCTTTTTGATTGTTTCGCGGTAAGCAACCATTGGTTTACCAATGTTCGCTTCAACGTTAAATTCACGCTTCATACGATCAACAAGGATGTCAAGGTGAAGCTCACCCATACCCGCAATAATCGTTTGACCAGATTCTTCGTCTGTGCGTACACGGAACGATGGATCTTCTTTAGCCAAACGACCAAGAGCGATAGACATTTTTTCTTGGTCAGCCTTAGTTTTTGGCTCAACAGCAAGAGAAATTACTGGCTCTGGGAATTCCATACGCTCTAGCGTAATGATGTTTTTCTCATCACACAACGTATCACCAGTTGTTACGTCTTTAAGACCTACACATGCAGCGATGTCACCAGCGCGAATTTCTTCAACGTCTTGACGATCATTTGCGTGCATTTGTACGATACGACCAATACGTTCACGTTTAGACTTAACTGGGTTATATACTGGGTCACCTTGCTTAAGAACACCAGAATAAACACGTACGAAAGTCAAGTTACCTACGAACTTATCGTTCATGATTTTGAACGCTAATGCAGAGAATGGCGCTTCATCAGATGCTTCACGAATCGCTTTAGTTTCAGCTTTGTCGTCAAGAATACCTTCGATAGGCTTAACTTCAGTAGGCGATGGTAAGAATTCAATTACAGCGTCCAACATACGTTGAACACCTTTGTTTTTGAATGCTGTACCACAAAGCATTGGTTGGATTTCGCCAGCCAAAGTTTGTGCACGAATACCCGCAACGATGTCTTCTTTAGAAAGATCGCCTTCTTCAAGGTACTTGTCCATCAACTCTTCAGATGCTTCTGCAGCAGCTTCAACCATATTGGTGCGCCATTCTTCAGCAGATGCTTGAAGATCAGCAGGAATATCACCATATTCGAACTGCATACCTTGAGAAGCTTCATCCCAAATGATTGCTTTCATTTCGATCAGGTCAACAACACCTTGGAAATTTTCTTCAGCACCAATCGGAATCACTACAGGTACAGGATGAGCACCTAAACGAGTACGCATTTGTTCAACAACACGGAAGAAGTTTGCACCAGTACGGTCCATCTTGTTCACAAATGCTAAACGAGGCACTTTATATTTATTTGCTTGACGCCATACAGTTTCTGACTGAGGTTGAACACCACCTACAGCACAGTAAACCATGCACGCACCGTCAAGAACACGCATAGAACGTTCAACTTCAATTGTGAAGTCTACGTGTCCCGGTGTATCAATTACGTTGATACGGTGTTCAGGGAACTGCTTACCCATACCAGACCAGAAACACGTCGTAGCAGCTGAAGTGATTGTAATACCACGTTCTTGCTCTTGTTCCATCCAGTCCATTGTTGCTGCACCGTCATGTACTTCACCAATTTTGTGAGATACACCAGTGTAGAACAAAATACGTTCAGTAGTTGTAGTTTTACCCGCATCAATGTGCGCAGAAATACCAATGTTACGATAACGAGAAATTGGGGTTTGACGAGCCATGATTTCTTGCATTCCTAAATTTTGTTGTTTAAAACAGGACGCATCAATGAAGCATTGATGCGTACGGATACTCAATACGTAATGGGCAACTTAAATACCCGCAAATCCCCCACTTTGGTAGAGGGCGATGTTAAATCGTGCTGCAGTACGCATGAGTATTCTCCTGATTAGGGACTGTTTTAGCCGCTTAGAAGCGGTAGTGAGAGAAGGCTTTGTTAGCTTCAGCCATACGATGCACATCTTCACGTTTTTTGATCGCTGCGCCTTTACCTTCAGCTGCATCAAGCAACTCACCAGCAAGACGTAACGCCATAGTTTTTTCAGAACGCTTAGCAGCAGCATCTACCAACCAACGCATAGCTAAGGCAGTACGACGGGATGGGCGTACTTCCATAGGTACTTGATAAGTAGCACCACCAACACGGCGTGCTTTTACTTCGACCATAGGACGAACTTTTTCAAGAGTAGTCTCAAAAAATTCAACTGGGTCTACTTTGTTTTTTTCTTGAACGCGGTCTAAAGCACCGTAAACGATACTTTCAGCAATAGACTTTTTACCATCTTGCATTACGTGGTTCATGAATTTAGCGATTGTTTGGCTACTGAACTTAGGATCCGGAAGGATTTCACGAGCAGCGACTACGCGACGTCTTGGCATTTTAATCTACCTATAAATATGACACTTCAGGTTTATCCAGCATCAGCACAAAGTGTCGTGTGCTATTCACTGGCCTTACTACACGTCGCTTGAATTTCACAAAATTAATGCAGAAATCAGACAAGCGAGACGCTAAAGGATTGCGGCTCTATCTTCTTAAGAAGCTAATCTTTAAAAGATTATTTCTTAGGACGTTTAGTACCGTATTTTGAACGAGACTGGTTACGATCTTTAACACCAGCACAGTCCAAAGAACCACGAACGGTATGGTAACGTACACCTGGTAAGTCTTTAACACGACCACCACGGATAAGAACAACACTGTGCTCTTGTAGGTTATGGCCTTCACCACCGATATAGCTAGAAACTTCGAAACCTGAAGTTAAGCGAACACGGCAAACTTTACGCATTGCTGAGTTAGGTTTTTTAGGTGTAGTTGTATAAACACGTGTACAAACACCACGACGTTGTGGACAAGCCTTCAACGCAGGAACTTTTGATTTTTCAATCAAAGTTGTGCGACCCTTACGGATCAACTGATTTGTTGTTGCCATATGGCAATTCTCCCGTTAATAAAAAGCCTCAAAAAATTACCACTTTTTGAGGGCATGCAATTGTAAGCCAAGAAGTAAAAATGGTCAACATTCAACATGGTGTCAAATATTGACCATTTCAAGCTTTGGCTGAATAGATGATTCAACCTAATCAGGCTTATTTTCTGATTTTGTTTCAGTAACTTCTTGCGATTTTTCAGTTAATTTTACCACATTTTCTGCAGTCGCTTTAGCTTTTATAGGGGTGCGCTTTTTTGTTACAGTTTTCGCAGGTGCCGATGTTTTCGCTACTTCTTTTGCTTTCTCTGTAGAAGCATTCACTGTTACTGCTTTCTTTTGCCCAGTGCGTTGAGGTTTTACTGGTGTCGCTTTATTTTCCAGTTGAGTCGCATGTTTATCTTCAATGTGAGTTTCAGCCAGTTTTTGAATCCCCTGCCCAACTTTTTCCTCAGCATTGGGCTCTTCAACAGTTTCACTGGTTTTTTCTTTCACTTCAACATGAGTAATTGCTTCATTTTCAACCTGATGCTCTGCTTTCTCTGTAAGTGTTTGTGCTTTACTGTCGTCTAAAAGCAAGGGATGCGCATCTGAGATCAATTGACTAAATTTTTCATAAGCCTCTAATACATCAATTTTTTCATCAGAATGCTGTAACAAATATTGCCTTGCACCTGAAAATACGATTTGAGCTTTATCAGTTGCATCATCGACTAACTTCCAGCTATATACAGCACTGATTCCCATCGTAGCTAGGGGTGTAAGTCGTGTCAGCAAGCTAAAATGTGGAAGATTATTCATCCACGGCAACTTAAATGTACCATCCTCATTTGCCACCCATTTTTTTAACAGCTCTATATCATTGCTTGAACCTAAAAGCTGTTGCAATTGACTCACATTGTGAGTTTGCAACACCCCTGCAAAAGTTCGTATTGCCGCCATTAATGCGTGTTTTTCAGCAACAGTGCCTAGATCAATTTGTTTAAAGATGTATTCAACAACGGCATGATCTTTTGCATTCAACTCAAAACCATGCGCTCTTCCAGTGTGATAAACACTTCGAAGTGCCAAAGCCAGTGAACTAGGTACATCAAGAATTGCACCTACGCCACCAAACGCACCAGTAACCGCACCTTGAATTGCAGCTATAATTTTATTCTGATTTGCCAATGCAATACTGATTCGTTGTGAACGTTCAGTATCCTTAGCCAATTCTGCCAAGCTTTTTGCACCTACTTCTTTTAGAACAGCATCTACAGACGTCAATTCTGAAACAAACTCATTGAGCTTATCAAAAATAAAATCAGACAATTTATCGTTTAAATCTGGCGAAATAAACGAAGCGACATTATTGATTTTTTTAAAATGTTTCCCCAAAAGCTGTCCCGTTACATTCGGTAGATGTTCTCGTAGCATCTGTTGAGGATTTTCATATTGTTTACGCTCAAAAGCACTTCTTTCTTGAGCAGTACCTTGCACAACGGATTCAACTTTAGGACTGTGGCTCAATTTACTCACCGTACCAGGAGCAACATGATTGACCACACTTAAACCTGTTTCGCTTAGCTTTTTGGCTACGCCAAAAGCATTTGAAATAAATCCGCCGGATTGTTTTTTATTAGAATTTGCCATGTGCACCCTCGTAACTGTGGTTTTTCAAACACTAAAGCTTGTATTAAATAGTTTCTCAACGCTTACATTAATGTACTGATTTGCGAATCAATACAATCACTATTTCACAAAATTTCAATACAGATCATCATACTATACAATTATAAACAATCTAACCCTAGTTCACTTGCAATTACAGTACTCAATTTACTTAAAAATACTTTCTATAACAAACAGATGTCATAATTTGTCGCGGGCGGCTTACGTACTAGTGGTCATCTTAGTCTTTGCCAGTTATGATAGATTCATTGGATAAAATATACAGAATCATTATGAAGCAAAATTTTCAAAATCAAATTAAACACAGTTCAGAACAAAAATATCAAGCAGAACTAGAACGCTTAAAAGAACAAGATCAACATAGAAAGCCAGCAGGTTGGCAACTTTCTGCCTACGCTGTTCGCTCATTTATTTTGGGTGATGCCAAACTTGATATTCAAAAAAAATTTTATGGTGACGATGCTTTAGTTGACCGTGCCTTGGTTACCTTGATGGGCAATCAGGGTTTGATGCTGGTGGGTGAACCAGGTACAGCAAAATCAATGCTTTCAGAGCTATTTAGTGCTGCAATTTCAGCCAATTCTCAGCTCACGATTCAAGGAACAGCGGGGACGACCGAAGACCATATTAAATATTCTTGGAACTACGCATTACTTTTATCGGAAGGACCAACAGATAAATCATTAATTCCCTCCCCGCTCTTCTATGCTATGAAAAATGGACAAATTGCCCGCTTTGAAGAAATCACACGTTGCCCACCTGAAATTCAGGATGTATTGGTGTCTTTACTGTCTGAAAAGCAAATGATGATCCCTGAAATGGGACAAGATTTTAGTTTGCAAGCAACACAAGGATTTAACATCATCGCAACAGCAAACTTGCGTGATCGTGGCGTACATGAAATGTCAGCAGCATTAAAGCGTCGCTTTAACTTTGAAACGGTAAAACCGATTCGTGACCAAAAATTTGAAATCGAACTGGTGGGATTACAACTTAAGAACCAGCTTGCTGATTTATACAGTGAAATCCAAGTTCGCCCAGAAGTCATCGAACTCTTGGTGACCATTTTCAATGAGCTTAGAACAGGACAAAGTCTGCAAGGCGCAACACTTAAAACGCCTGATGCTGTTATGTCTACTGCTGAAGCAGTCAATATTGCCCATGCGGCAGGTCTACAAGCCATTTATCTCAGTGATGGAAAATTAAAAGCAGAACACCTCGCACAACAATTGATTGGGGTTGTGTTTAAAGATAATCCAGATGATGCTAAACGCCTGCGTTACTATCTTGATACTGTGGTGAAAGAGCGTGCACGTAAGGATGCTGATTGGAAAAGTTTCTATGAAGCCAGCCGAGAGTTTTAATCATGCAGCTGCTGGATCGAAATATAGAGAGAGGGGAAATGCCTGAACGCTTAAAACAGGCATTTCAACTGAAACAGCAACTGGCAAAACAAAACGTTTTTTTTGCGCCAATCCGCCATCATAGCCCCGCTTGTGCATACGCGCTCAAGCAATATATCGATGAACTTAAGCCCACACACATTTTAATCGAAGCACCAACAAGTTTTGAATTCTTAATTGAAAGCTTACAGAACCAAGCCACTCAGCCTCCTGTGGCAATATTTGCACAAGCGCAACGTTCTTCAAATAAAACCTCCCCCCAAAAAGGCGCTGCAAATAAAAATGGTGCTGACGAAGCGCATGAAAGTAATGCAGAAGTTCAACCAGAAATCTTTTCTGCCTACTTCCCTTTTTGTGAATACTCCCCTGAATGGGTCGCTATCCAACAGGCAAAATACATTCGAGCAGACGTTAAATTTATTGACTTGGATTGGGCAAAACAAAGTGCCTTAAAAACGCAACAGTCTGATTTGGACTGGCAACAAAAAAGTCTGCTGTCTGAACGTTATTTTGCACATAGCCAATATATCCAAAAACTTGCTGAAACGATGCATTGCCGAAATCATGATGAACTTTGGGATCATTTATTCGAGCTGCAAAATGTTGAACAACTGCAACATGCTCAAACATTTTTTGATGATGTTTTTGCTTGGTGTTCATTAGCACGTTTGGATTATGAGCGTGAGGTACTTTTGCAAGATGCTTCATTACATCGTGAAGATGTGATGTGGAATTGCATCCAAGATAGTATTGATCCCAAGCATAAAATTTTGGTGATCACGGGTGGCTTTCATAGTCTTGCCTTAATTGAAAATCTAGTAGCCCCACAGCAAGCAGAACGTTTTATTGTCCAAGATCAAAAGCAAAACTGGCAAGAGCAAGCTTGGCTGATTCGCTATAGTTTCGATCGTTTAGATGCTTTAAATGGCTATGCTTCAGGTATGCCCTCACCTGCATATTATCAACAACATTGGCAAAATTTAAAATCTGCAAACAATCCAACAGTTGAACAGACACAACTGCAATTTTTTCAATATTTAAATAAGTTGTGCCATTTTTTAAACCAAGAAAATGCACTGGATGTAACGCCTTATATCGCACTAAAAAATACCGCTGAACTTGCTTGGCAATTGGCTTGCCTTCGTGGACATCATCAACCAAGCCGTTATGATTTACTCGATGCTTTGCAATCAGCACTCATCAAAGGGGAAATGGATGATGGACAACAGCATTTATTTACCCTAATTTTTCAGTTTTTAAGTGGACAACAACTTGGTAAGGTTGCTCAAAATCAGCACAGTCCTGCATTATTAAAAAATACCTATCAACAGATTAAAGCCTATCGTTTTAATTTAAATGACACCATTATACGCAATCGAAAACTCGATATTTATCGCAAACCTTTACATCAGAACATTAGCCAATATTTGCATTTACTGGAATTTGTAGGCTGTAATTTTGCCCAACGTATTTCAGGTCCAGATTTTGTACAGGGTGCCAGTCTGGATTTGTTGTTTGAGGAATGGCGCTATGCATGGACACCAAGTGTTGAAGCACGTTTGATTGAACTGGCAGAAATGGGCAACCAACTCGAACAAATTGCACTGCTTAAAATTATTCAACTACAACAAGGAAATGAAGCAAAAGGTGTCGGGCAATCTGCCTTTGAAACTGCGAAATTGCTAGCTTTGGCGTGCCGCTTAGGATTAAAGCAACATTTAGAATTGCTCAGTCAACAACTCGATACTTTTTTAGAAAGCGATCAAAACCTTGCATCGGTGATTGGTGCAGCACAGCAATTGTATTATTTATGGCATGGTCACAAACTGTTAAATTTACCCGAAAAAATCGTGATACAAAGTTTAAGTTTAGCCGTCTATCAGGCCTGTTTTTTACTTGATCAAATTTACGATACCCATGAAGAAAAAATTGAACAAAATCTTAGCAACTTAAAAACCTTGCATGAACTGATTTTAAATATCAAGCAACGGAATTCTTCACTACAACATGCAGTCGTGAATGCACAAGCTGTGGATTTACTGGAACTGATGTATAGCCAAATTGATCTGGCAAAAATTGATGAATTTCATCTTAGCTCACTCAAAGGCGCGCTAAATACTTTGCAATTTTTAGATCATCAAATTGAGCAAAATCAACTTCAACAACAATTACAACTGGCTTTTGCAGTGGGAAGCGATCCTGAAAACGCTGTGCAATACCTACATGGCATGTTTTTTATTGCGCCTGAAATCTTTGTGCAATCCAATGTTGCAATTGATGCACTTCACCAATTGGTCAGTCATTGGACGGAAGACACCTTTATTCGGATTTTACCTGATTTACGCTATATCTTTAGTCAGCTCACCCCAAAGCAAAGCACCAAAGTATCTAAAATTATCGCTAAAACCACAGGACTAGGAGAGAATGTCATTCTCGATCAAGTGCTTAGTCATATTGGGGAACAGGATGTATTCCAGGGCATACAACTTAACCAACTACTGCACAAAATATTTGAATATGATCACTTAGATCGCTGGGCAATCAATCGCTCTAATCAAGAACAACAGCTTGAACAGCAATCAGAACAACAAGGAGTGAATAAATGAGTCAATTACCTCCTGAACCAAATCTTGATGAAAACTCCGATCCCCCTGCTTCTCTTGATGCCATGGATCAAGCACGCCGTTGGCGCTTGATGCTCGGTCGATATGCCGACCAGAATTTATCAACAGCGGCATTGTCAGGCGATCAACTTAAACTTGAACACAATCTCGATTATCTCTACCAAAATGAATATAAGCGTCGGGGCATCCAACAAGGGAAAAACCGCCATGGCGGTTTAGAAGCCTCTCAACTTAACGCGATTAACTGGCTCAACCAAAGTCGAAAACTGTTCCCAAAATCGACCTTTGAACGTATGCAAAAACAAGCCATAGAACGTTATGAGTTAACTGAATTATTTAAAAACCCAGAGCATGTAAGACAACTTGAACCCAACCCTGCGGTTGCCAAAGCTTTGCTGAGTATGCGCGGTCGTTTAAGTAATGAAATGAAAGATGCGATTCGAGAATTAATTCAAAAAGTCGTGGAAGAGCTCTTACAAAAAATCCGCACACAATTTTTAAAAGCGTTACAAGGTCGCCGTAATCGTTTTAAGCGTTCACATCTTAAACAGGCACAAAACTTTGATTGGAAACGGACCATTCAAGCCAATCTCAAAAATTATCAGCCTGATTTACAAAAACTGATTATCCAAACCCCTTATTTTAATGCCCGTGTACAGAAGCATTTGCCATGGGAAATTGTACTGTGTGTCGACCAAAGTGGCTCGATGATGGATTCGATCATGTATGCAGCAGTATGTGCCAGTATTTTGGCAGCTCTGCCTGCGGTCAATATTAGTCTAGTCCTATTTGACACTCAAATTGTTGATTTAAGCCATTTGGCACATGACCCAGTTGAAGTCTTACTGACCATTCAACTCGGTGGCGGAACCAACATTGGTCAAGCTTTGCAATACTGTCAAAAAAAGATTAAACAACCCAATCGCAGTATTTTAGTCTTGATCAGTGACTTTGAAGAAGGTGCATCCGTTCAACAAATGCTCAACACCACCAGTCAACTCAACCAACAAGGCTGCAAACTACTTGGGCTTGCTGCGCTGGATCAAGCAGCCAATCCTGTTTATGACATCAATATGGCACAAAAACTCCAAGAACGCGGTATGCAAATCGCTGCAATGACCCCCGAACATTTGGCGACATGGTTTGCAGAGGTGATGCAATGAGTTGGCATATTTATACTCAATACGATGAAGACAGCCTAACCATGCACAGCAATGCTGGTCTTCTACGTCGTGCCCGTAAAGCCTTAGATGCTGTTGAACTACTGCAACAAGAGCACGATCAACTGGTATTTAAAGTCGAAGAATGTGAAGTTAAACTGCCCTTTGAAGGCATCACCAAAGCATTGTGTAGTTGTTCAGCACAAGGTTGTTGTAAACACATTCTCAGCAGTATTTTATGGGTTCAGGAACATGAAACACTCCTGACGACCGCAAATACCCCAAGTGAAAATAGCCCTAACAATAATCGAGAAGATACAGTACTGCTCGCTCAACAGGAAGCATCTCAACATACTGAGACATCTAAACAAGCTACAACATCGGCCCTTGAAACTGTTTTAGAATTTGATCTAAGTAAAATCCAAAAACAAGCAGGCAAAGCCAATATTCGTTTGGCCTATGAATTTGTACAAAATTGGTTGCTTCAATCTGAACATTGTCAAATTGGTATTCAAGAATATAAAATCATTTTTCAAACCGATTTAAGTCCCAATCCAGTTGTTCTCTACCCCGCAACAGGGTTTGAAGGCATGTTGTCAGAAATCGCAGACAAACAAAAAGTTGCTGGGCATTTGGCATGTATTGCTTATTTATTTCTCAAAAATGTCCCTGAAAAATGGCAATGGTCAATTGATATAACAGCGCAACAACACCATCCTACACAGCAACTTTCACCTGATGATCGGGTATTGATCCAAGAACTTAAAATCATTTGTCAAAACTTTATTCAGCAAGGTTTGTCACATTTGGCCAAAGAAATGGTCATGTCACTGCATATTTTAAATATGCAAGCACGCGCACAAAACTTACCACGTTTAGGGAGCTTATTGCGTGCTTTACATGGTTCAATGAAGCAGTTTTTAGAAGCAGATATACAGGTTGATGAGCAACAGATTTTTAATCAATTGGCACATTTGTATGCCTATTTGGCTGCACTGTCAGAAATCGAGCATTTAAATCCAGATGTTCAAGCCGAAGCATTGCGACAACTTCGAGGTGCTGTACAACGTGACTATCAACAAGAAAGCATAGCGCATCTGATCCCTCTTGGTTGTGAATGGTGGAATACAGAGAGTGGTGCACATGGTCTAACAGTATGCTTCTGGGATGTAAAAGAGCAACAACTCAAAGAAGTGACTCAGGCACGTGCCAATCATTTAGATCGCACCTTTGATATGCACAGTGCAGCCAATACTGGGATCTGGGGGAGTTCTCTCAGCTTTTTACTGCAACATCAACTTGAATTAACCCATGCAAAATCCAGTTCAGAGACACAACTTAGTGCCAGCACAGATACTCGTTTTTTACCAAAAGGCATGTTGAATGCACTTAGCCAATCCGATTTAGAACAAATGAATATTGGCATTTCAACATGGCAATCTTTACAGCAAATGCTTCTTCCGCATTCAAGCCTAGAACAGCTTAAATCACGTTATGTACTGCTTCGCCATAAAAGTATCACAGCACCTGAACTCAACGAGCTAGAGCAATATTTTGAATACCGTATCACTGACGATGAAAATAGAGCACTCAAACTGGTCATTCCGATAGAACCTGAATACCGTGCACGAATTAAACATCTCACCCAACTGATTCATAATGAAAAAATTATCGCAACGTTGGTACGTATCGAAACAACACAGCAACAAATTCAATTCATTCCATGTAGTGTATTTTTAACAACGCCAAAAGGTTTAAAAATATTCAGTCTGGATTATGACCATCCTGTACAGAAGAAAAGTAGCTTGGTTGAGCTGATTACGGGTCGTATTGAAAAACTGCTCGAACAAAAAAAGCAGTGGAAACAGCAGCAACATTTATCTGTATTAGACCTTTTGATCTTGGAGTCACAAGCCTTGTTTGAATTCTATGCGAATACAGGTCGTTCAAAATTGGATACGGATGATTTGGTTAAACTAGATGATTTTGCTGAAAAGTTTGCAGATTTGGGTTTAAGCTTTATTCAAAACTCACTCAAATCAGATTCCACCCAGCACAGTTTAGCCAGTCAGCTTTTAAAATGGCGACATGTTTTATTACAACTACAACGCCTAAATCATAGAATCGCTTTAGAAGGACAAGTTACGTCGTGATAAATTAAGCTTGCTATTTAAATTGATGATATTTTTCTATAATTTTAGTGAACTACCAAGCACAGTATTAAAGCCTAAAGTATTAGCGCCTATAGAAAAGCAACAGCGATTTGCTCAAAAGGAATACAGATGTTAAATAAACTTTTTTCAAAAATTGAGTCGATGTTTTTAAAGCCTGAGGATAAGGCGGTTAAAGCACAACAAGCAAACTCAACCAATGATCATGACCATATTCAAAAATATAATGAAGATCTAAAAAATAAAGTTGAAAAGCTCTACCATATTTTCCAGCCTTTGGCCGTCATTGAAGAGCAACTTGATCAAAATGTGGTTTTGTTTATTTTGGATGGAGAAAATCCGGACATATTACTTAAATTACAGCAATACCCTAATGAAAAAGCACTACTTTTACTGGGAAAGCCGGGTACCTATAGCTGGTACTGGCCTCAAAACAATCAATCACTGGATAAAAAAGAAAATAAGCTTGCTGAAGCAGCACTAAAACTACGCCGTCGTTATTATGGTGAGATCTTTGAAGAATTAGAGTTTGAACAAATCATTCGTTTTGCCAAAGTGCTTGAAGCTGCAACACAACAGAAAAATTTTACCAATATTTATGAAAAAGTACCCACTTGGTTTATTTATCTCACAGTAGACACATTTATTACCGCTTTTGATAGCCAGCATTTTAGCGAAGCAGATCCGAATAAATTGTTAAAGCAAAATTGGACCCAACAAAAACTATTTGATTTACTTGAAAGTGATCAACAGGGTTTAGGCGATGAACTGCTACCTTATCTATTTGAACGCCAAAATATCGACAGTTATCATTCTAGTAAATTAGATAAAATATTATTACTCAAGGACACCCAAGATTTCATTTCAGCCCGATTAGATCAACTCAGAAAACTTATTCCAACACTGAGTATCATTGGACAAGAAAACTTTTTAGACTATATCGCCAAACAAACAATATTGATCAAACAAATCCCTGACTTGATTGTAAAACTTTCTGTAGGGAAATCTAAAACTATTCGTACTAAAGCCACCAGTCTATTGACGAATTTAAATCCAGAAGATAGCCAAAAATATTTAAATCAAAATCTATTGGAAGGTTCAAGTCAGGAACGAGGTTTCTCTGCAGATCTATTGGCACGTTTAGGTGCTGACAATCTGACTGTACTAGAACAAGCATTTGAACTGGAAAAACAAAAATCTGTACAACAAATCTTACAAATGGCGATTCAACGCTTAAGATCTGTTGATACTGCGCAATTACAACAAGATTTTGAAGCACCAATCTTTCAACCGTTTGTTGAACAAAAAATTCCAGCAAGTTTTACCGAGGTTATTTTAGAAAATTATCAAGAAATTTTGGCAAAAGCTGAACAGAATGCTGCCGATGAAATTGAAGAGAATAAAACAGCAAGTTATAAAAGAACTTGGGCTCAAGATCATTTAAAGCAACTTAAAAAAATCAATCATCAAACTTTAACGTCGATTGTTGACCAACTGAACGGTGATGCATCTTTTAAAAATGTACACCAAGTTGAAAATATTATTACCCATAAAAATAAATATAAAAAATATCCTGAATTTTCCATTAATCATGCCATGAGAATCATTGCGATACGCAATCGGAATTGGATCTATTGGCCTAATTTATTTGAAATGCTTAAACCTGAAGAATATGCCAATTATGAACTTCGCCATATCGTTCAGGCCTTGGATGCGGCAAAATTTAATAATCCAAAACGTCGAGTTGCTCAAGGGATTCTAGCGGGATCATCCTATTATCAAAGTTTACAAGATCATATTTATGAGAAAGATAAAATTTGGCCATTTTTTGCGGAAAATCAAGAGTATTTAACTGAAGCATTGGGACTTTCTCCATCTTTAGAACAAAATGAATACCAAAGCTTTAATCCATCAGATGCCATCTTTGTACTTAAATGCTTCCCATCCTTGCCAGTACAGTTTATTCCGCGTTTACTCGAATTTGCATTGGGTGAAAATAAGCGTTTGCGTTATGAAGCGCAAGAAACCTTACAACATCTTCCTGACATTCATCAACGTGCCATAGAAGCCTTAGAGTCAGGTAAACAAGACATTCGAATCACCGCAATTGAATGGTTGGCACGTCTACAAAATCAGGATGCAGTAAAACCTCTGAATGCTTTACTTAAAAAAGAGAAAAAAGAAATTGTTCGAGCTGCACTTTTAACTGCATTGGAAAAGCTTGGGCAAGATATTAATGCTTATCTCAAACCAGAAGTGCTGTTGAAAGAAGCAGAAGACGGTTTGAAAGGCAAACTTTCAAGCAGTTTTACATGGTTTGATTTTGAAACATTGCCAAAAGTGAAATGGCAGAATGGCAAAGAGATTGACCCTAGAATTGTCAAATGGTGGGTGATATTGGCTGAAAAATTGAAAGAGCCTAGAGCCAATGCCCTATTGCAACGCTATAGTGGCTTACTCGATCAAAAAGATCAGGTACAACTTGCCAATCATTTATTACACAGTTTTATTCATCAAGATACCTTACAAACACCATTGGATGAAGCAACACAATATGCAACCACAGAAGCACCTGGCCGTCTGAGTTCTTATCGTGATTCATACAAACGTTATGGTGAAAAATATCCTGAACATTATGCCAAATACGGCACCATCACCTTAGAAGAAGTGATTGAAGAGATTAAACGCGAACGTTTAGGACTTTATCTGGGTTCCGCGATCAAAAGTAAAGGTATGCTTTCACTGACGGCCAATGCGCAAGGAAGTTTCGCAGTAAAACAATTGCAGAACTATATGAAGCAACACTACCCTCGTCGCTCACAAATTGAAGCCATGATTAGTGCATTATCGATCAGTAATGATCCATTAATCATCCAACTGTTGCTTTCACTTTCACGTCGTTACCGTACCGCTTCGGTGCAAACACTTGCAAACACATTGGTTGCTGAAATTGCTGAACGTAATCAATGGACAAGTGATGAGTTGGCCGATCGCACTATTCCAACAGCAGGTTTAGATGAAAATGGAGTGTTACAGCTACAATATGGTTCACGTAACTTTAGTGCAATTGTTGATGATAAAGATAAATTCATTCTTAAAAATGAAGAAGGTAAAGAAGTTAAAGCGCTACCTGCTGCCCGCCAAAATGATGATGAAAGCCTGATCAAAGAAGCCAAAGCACTGTTTAGTACCAGTAAAAAAGAGTTTAAACAAGTCGTTGATATGCAAACAGGTCGTTTGTACGAGGCAATGTGTAGCGAACGTCAGTGGAATGTTGCTGAGTGGCAAGAATATATCTTTGCCCACCCAATCATGAGACGCTTAATCCAAAAACTGATTTGGCTTGAGATCAAAACCAATGGTGAAAAAATCAGTTTTAGACCAAGTGATGATGGTGCATTACTGAATTTAGACGATGATGAAATCGAGCTTTGCACAGACAGTAAAATTCAAATTTCTCATGCGGTTTTGGTCGGTGAAAAGGAAGCGAAAGATTGGATTGCACATTTTAAAGACTATAAAGTAAAATTCTTATTTGAACAGATGACCCATCACCTACCGAAGCTTGAAGATGATAATGTCACTGAAATCAAGGATCATAACGGCTGGCTTACAGACACATTTACCCTACGTGGTGTTGTAACCAAATTAGGCTATCAACGTGCCAGCATTGAAGATGGTGGCTCATTTGACCGCTATACCAAACCTTATAAACAGTTGGGTATAGATGTAGAAATTACATTTAGTGGAAGTTATGTACCAGAGGAAAATATTCCAGCTGTACTTTATGAACTCACCTTTAGCAAAAAAGCCAGTCGATCTTGGAATAACAATGAACTTCCACTTAAACAGATCCCACCAATTTTATTGGCTGAGAGCTATGCAGACTATTTAAAAGTTGCTGCATCGACATCAGGTTTTGATCCAGAGTGGGAAAAGAAAACGCCTTGGTAATTCATAAAGACTAAGAATTTTTGTTTAGACTTGCTACAGGGGATGTCAGCTGTATTGCAACCGATATGATGACTGTTGATAGTCATCATATCGGTTATATGGGTAATTCGATTCAGCATGTAAATACAGACATCGTTCTACAATAGGCAATAAAACACCATGCTCATTCCAGTATTTAAAATTTATTTCAAAAATTACTGCTTCAAACCCTCTCTAATTAGTCCTGCTTATGGATGGTTTTGCCTAATTGATGTAAATATCCATCATGAATTCATATTATTATAAAAATAATAAATATATTTATTTTCAGCCACTTAATTAACTTTTGAGCATACAATATAAGGTTTTAAATGATGCACAAGAATCAATATCTTTCGCCATTGAACTAAAAAAGTAAACGCGTTTAAATGTAAACATTCATTCTGTATTCTAAAATAAAGGACTTTGCATGAACCGTCGTGTTGTCATCACTGGTATGGGTATTAACTCATGTATCGGTAATACATTGGAAGCTGTTAAGCACTCTTTGGAAAATGGTATTTCAGGGACACGTCATAATTCAACGTACGAAGAACTTAATTTTAAAAGTCATGTCAGTGCCGCAGCTGAACAAGATTTTGATGGTATTGACCGTAAACTTAAACGCTTCATGGGCGTATGTGCAATGTATGCCTACAATTCAGCACTTGCAGCTGTAGAACATGCTGGCCTAACACCAGAGCAACTGGGCGGTAATCCTCGTTACGGTATTGCAGGGGGTTCAGGTGGGAACTCAACTGCATCTGTTACAGAGATGGTTAAACTTTTAGAAGAAAAAGGTGCACGTAAAATTGGCCCGTTCTTCGTACCACGTAATATGTCTAACACCATTACTGCCAATGTCGGTGTTGCATTCAAATTACAAGGTGTTGCTCATTCAATCACCAGTGCTTGTGCAACTTCAGCTGATGCAATTGGTTATGCTTACAACCTGATTCAATTAGGTAAACAAGATTTAATGTTGGCGGGTGGCGGTGAAGAAGATCACTGGTCACAAAGCTTATTGTTTGATGCGATGGGCGCACTATGTTCTAAATATAATGATGCTCCAGAAACAGCGTCACGCCCATACTCAGCTGACCGTGACGGTTTTGTGATTGCGGGTGGTGGTGGTTTTGTTGTACTTGAATCACTTGAACATGCTCAAGCACGTGGTGCAAATATTCTTGCAGAAGTTGTTGCTTATGCTGCAAATTCGGATGGTGCGGATATGGTTGCACCATCAGGTGAAGGTGCTACCCGTTGTATTTTGATGGCTTTAGAAGAAGCAAAACAACATGGCGTGGATCAGATTGACTACGTCAATACCCATGGTACTTCAACACCTGCTGGTGACGTGACTGAACTTCTTGCGATGGGTCGTGCATTTGGTGAAGGTAATGTTCCACCATTAAGCTCAACCAAGTCTATGACAGGTCACAGTCTGGGGGCTGCTGGTGTTCAAGAAGCCATTTATTCTGTATTGATGATGCAAAATGACTTTATCGCGCCAAACATCAATGTCACAGAACTAGATGAAGGCACAAAAGGTTATGACATCGTACTTGAAAAACGTGATACAAAATTGAATACTGTGATGAGTAACAGTTTCGGTTTTGGCGGTGTCAATGCTTGTCTCATTTTTAAAAAATGGGAAGGCTAAACAAAGAATTGTTGATCATTCAAATTTATAATAAGTTTGGATGATCGGCATCTCCCACACTGCCCTTAAAAGGGTAAATTGATGGATGCTCCTTCAGAAGCTTTCCTTTGGGTAAAAGCTTTACATATCATTGCAGTCGTGTGTTGGTTTGCAGCACTGTTTTATCTCCCGCGTTTGTTTGTCTACCATGCCATGAGCGATGATAATCTAAGTCATCAGCGTTTCGAGATCATGGAGCGTAAATTATATCGGGGCATTATGTGGCCATCGATGATCGCAACTTTGATCACCGCACATTTTCTCGTAGACTGGGGCGATGCAACACGTCATTACCATGAAGCTTTATGGTTTTATCTAAAAGTCGGTTTAGTTGGTCTTTTGGTGATTTACCACTTTGTCTGCGGTTATTACCGTAAAAAACTGATTGGCAATGCACATTATAAATCGCATAAGTTTTGGCGATTTTTCAATGAGATGCCAACCCTGATTTTATTTGCAGTGGTGATTTTAGTGGTGGTTAAACCCACATTTTAAATTGTAGATAGAAACCTCCTAAATGGAGGTTTTTAATTGATTGGATGTAATTTACAGGCCCACCTAAATAATTTTCTAATAAATTCAGCAACATGAAATTATAAAAACTTAATCAACAATATCATTAAAAACACTTAATACATGCCTTTATAGAGGCTTCACTGCCACATCTTAGATACAAGGTTTAAATTCATTTGTGCTGGCAGTGCCCCACTTTTCGTAGGGGACAGCAAACCTTGCGCATGCACGATTCAATAATGTAAAAAGTAGTTGTATTACCTTAAACAATGCACAATCACTCTATTGCGCTCAACATCAAGTCCGATTAGATCCGTTCCGGAATAACCATTTGCTTGTGCAAACTCAATATATATATAGGATTTCTTTCAATGGCTCTTAATTAGCCAATTTCTAATTTTTGCATTCATCGGTGTTGAATAATACTTTTCAATGGCCCAACTCAATACAAAAACAGCAATAAAATAAATTGGCAATAGCATTAATTTTTCAACAGCTAAGGTTTCTTGAGGAAAATAAAAAACTTTAAATAAACCCAAGATAATCAAATGAAATAAGTACATTTCATAACTACGTTGCCCAATCCACGCTACACCTTTTGACAATATAGAGCGAGATTCAGTGTGTGGGTTCTGAGCAAAACAGAAGATCAGCATTGCTGACAATATGGCAAAAATGCTGATTCCCCACGTACTAACCTCTTTGATTGGTGCATATAAATAAACAGCTGCTATCAACACGACAATGATTGGAACCACGATTTTGGAAACCTGAATTTTTTGTCCCATCCGCTGATTCATTAAAGCAGTTAAGCAACCAATCGCAATTCCGTCAAAACTTGAGAAGTAATGATAAAGATAAGCCCCGCTTTCCTCAGCAAAATGCAATGAACGGAAATAAGGTGCATAAATGATGATTGCCAATAAAAATATAATAAACCCTTTACCACGGCCTAATACAACACACAAAATTGGAAATGCTAAGTAGAAGACTTCCTCAACAGATAAAGACCATAGCACGCCTAGCGCATAATTCACCCAGCCATTTTCAATGATTAGGATATTCATCCAAAAGGTAAAAGCAGAAAATACAGTTAAGCCGTAAGAAACTTCAATACCGTTTGGCGCTTGATTGAGAAAGGGTTTTAACCCCATTGCACCCAGTACTGTGACCAGCACCACCAGTAGGACCAAACAAGGCATAATTCGGGCAATACGGCGAATATAGAAATCTTTGAGTTTAATCTGTGCAAGTGTCCCACTTCTTTGTAAAGTATGTTGAGTGATTAAAAAACCCGAAATCACAAAAAATAAAGTCACTCCATAATTACCATTGCGGGCAATTAAAGTACTTAAGCTTTCTCCAAAGATCTGTATACCTAGAAATGTGTCATGCAGTTTATAAGGAATATTAAAATGGTGGAGAAGGACCAATAAAATTGAAATTCCACGTAAGAGATCGATCTTGTTATTGCGCATATCTGCTATTGCTTATCATAAATGATGCTATTAAACGTGTTTTTTATTTTTATTTCAGTATTTTATTTTGAATAATTTGTTAAATTCTACATTTAATCTATGTAATCAATCACGGATAAAACCAAAAACTTGAGCATTTTATATTTAATCTAAGCGTTTAATTTTTAGAGTTAATTTATATCAAAATTTTTCATATCATAGTTATTCAGGAGATGATCTAACACCATCTCCTGATCAATTGAATATTCAACATTAAAGCTGTTGATTACGTTTTTTCATACGCGGTTTATACATCATTTGATAGGTCACCGCTAAAATAATCACCCACAACGGGCTGATGATTAAAGCTTTTAAAGTATCAGGCTCAAGACTTAAAATCACCAAAGTAAAGGCAAGGAAGATCAAAACAAGATAAGACATCCATACACCACCTGGCATTTTAAAGTTTGATTTCTCATGTAATTCTGGGCGTAATTTACGGTAGCGTATATAACACACCATAATAATACTCCAGATACTAATGAATAAAATCACACATAAAGAACTGGCTAAGGTAAATGCTTCGACGGTATTTGGAACAAAATATTGTAGTGCTGCACCTGCCATAATAAAGCCACAAGAGAACAACAAACCTTTTGCAGGAACGGCGCGTTTAGACAGCTCAGCCAACTTAGTCGGTGCTTGCCCTTCTTTAGCCAATCCAAACAACATACGACTGGTTGAAAATACACCACTGTTCATCGATGACATTACCGAGGATAAAACCACCAAGTTCATAATCACAGCTGCTGCACCAATACCAGCATGTAGGAACAATGTGACAAATGGGCTTTGATCCGCAGGAATTTCATTCCAAGGGGTTACCGACATCACGATAAAGAGTGCCAATACATAGAACAAAATAATACGGGTCGGAATCGCATTGACCGCTTTAGGTAAGTTCTTTTCAGGATCTTTGGTTTCTGCCGCCATAGTACCAATCAGCTCGACACCGACAAAAGCAAACAAGGCAATTTGGAAACCTGCTAAAAAGCCACTTGCCCCTTTCGGGAACATGCCACCATGCGACCAGACATTGCTAAAGCTTGCAACTGAACCTGTCGGTGCTTGGAAATGGCTCAACACCATATAGCCACCAATAAGAATCAATCCAACAATGGCTAAAATTTTGATCAAAGCAAACCAAAACTCAATTTCACCAAACAACTTTACTGTGAGGAGATTAATTCCCAATACCAAGAGTACGCATCCAGCACTAATTAAGGCTTGTCCCATGGGGGTAAAGGCGGTTCCGTCAGGAAGCCAAAAATTGAGATAATTAATAATTGCAGCTAAATCCGCAATACCCACTAAGATCCAACCGAGCCAGTATGACCAGCCAATATAATAGCCAGCACCCGGACCAATTAAGTCATGTGCCATATCAATAAAGGATTTGTAGTGCAGATTTGAAAGTAAAATTTCACCCAATGCGCGCATCAGGAAAAAGAACATTGCACCAATGATCATATAAATGATCAGAATTGAAGGGCCTGCAAGGGAAATGGTTTTCCCTGACCCCATAAATAAGCCAGTACCAATTGCACCACCAATCGCAATTAATTGTAGGTGACGATTGGATAATTTCCGTTGTAGCTCATTTGGCGACGATGGTACGTCATCTGAATGGCTTGAAGTTGTCATAAAAATATCCTTTTTGACAATTTTTTGGAGGTAAAACCCGCTTGTGGCATAAGAACATTCCCGTTCTATTGTTCTACCTAACGCGAACTGGGCCACATGGTTTACATGTGACCAGCTTTAATTCGGGGCAAATACTGCTTTAATTGTTGACAATAATCAATTCTACTTTATGACAAGCGGTTAATTTATGCCTGCGCCGCAATAACTGCGATCTCAATCAACCAATCTGGATTAACCAAATCAGCTTGAATTGTTGCGCGAGATGGAGCAACACAACCTTCTAACCAATCAATCCAAATGGTGTTAAAAGTTGCAAAATCATCTAAATTTTTGATGTAGACATGCGCAGACAATAAACGTGATTTATCGGTATTTGCCTCAAGCAATAATTGATCAATCGTTGCTAAGATTTCTTGAGTTTGACCAATAATATCCTGTTGGGTGTTTTTAGGAACTTGGCCTGACAAATAAACCACTTTATTGAAAATGGTGACTGCACTCATTACTTGATTGCTGTTGAGTTTTTGAATGTCTGGGTGTTGAACGTTGTTTGACATGTTGATGTCCTTATTTTGAAATTTTAAAATTTACCCGTGCAGTTACACCACACATGAGCTCATAACCTACGGTTCCAGAACTTGCTGCAACTTCATCAATCGGCAGTACAGTTCCATTTGAAGACTGTCCCCAAAGTACCACTTCGCTTCCAACTCGCGCATCTGGGATATGAGTTAAATCAACCGCCAACATATCCATACTGACACGACCAATAGTTTGTGTTCGTACAGAATTGACCAATACTGGTGCATCCATCGAAATACGTTGGTAACCATCTGCATAACCACATGCCACGATTCCGATTTTCATGGCTTGGGTTGCAGTAAATTTAGATCCATAACCCACTGTTTCACTCGGCTGTAAATCTTGAATTGCGATGATTTCACTGCGTAAACTCATGCTTGGTTTAAGATTCCAGTCTTGAATTGAGTGTGTTGGATAGTCAGGAGAACTGCCATACAGCATAATCCCACTGCGAATATAATCTGAACGTAAATCTTGTGAATGTCGGAGAATGGCCGCACTATTTGAAACTGAACGCTCTCCGTCTAAATCTTGAATGGTTTGTTCAAAAATAGCCTGCTGGTAGGCAATCCCAGATTGCCCCAAACGCTCACCATCTGCATCTGAAAAATGCATCATATGCGTGATAGATTTCACCACCTCGAATTGCTTTAATCTTTGCCACATTGCGCGATACGCATCAGCTTTAAAACCAAGGCGATTCATTCCTGTATTCATTTTTAAAAATACATCGAATTGAGTCTGTGCTGGATTGTCTTTGAGAGATTGGCTTTGAAATTGTTCTAGCCAATTCACTTGTTCTTCATTATGCAGGCTAAAACTTAATTGATACTTTTCACAGTCCAATAAATCATCTGCTGAAAAAATACCTTCTAAGAGCAGAATTGGACCTGTCCATCCCGATGTTCTTAGGCGTTTTGCTTCATCGATATCTAACAAAGCAAAACCATCTGCGGATTTGAATGCATCATAAACACGTTCAATACCGTGTCCATAAGCATTGGCCTTGACCACGGTAAAAACTTTACTTTGTGGCATAAATTGACGGGCGACATTCAAGTTATGCAACAAAGCATCCTGATGAATGACAGCAGTAATTGGTCTAGGCATTTTATTCATCCCTGAATATGGATTGGCGTTGTAAATTATTTATCGCTAAACAATTTATTGATTACTGTTTTAACAATGTGGCTGACTTAAGCAGCGTGTGGATAACGCTGAATAGATAAACCTTCGGTACTAATATCAGTTTGATGATTAAGTACTAGATCGCTAATTAATTTTCCTGAACCACATGCCATAGTCCAGCCTAAAGTGCCATGCCCTGTATTAAGGAATAAATTTTTAAAACGTGTTGCGCCAATAATTGGTGTGCTGTCGGGGGTCATTGGGCGAAGACCGGTCCAAAATGACGCTTGTGCCAAATCACCACCCGGGAATAAATCTTGGGTCACCATTTCCAACGTGCCACGACGATCAGCATTTAAACCATGATTAAAACCGCTTAATTCTGCCATTCCACCAACACGAATACGTTGATCAAAACGAGTAATCGCAATTTTATAGGTTTCATCCAAAACTGTAGATTGTGGTGCAAATGTTGGATCAACAATCGGGATCGTTAAAGAATAACCTTTCACTGGGTAAACTGGTAAATTCAATTCCAGCGGCTTTAAGAAATCACGTGAATAGCTACCAAAAGCCAATACATAGCGATCAGCAGTTAACACGTCACCATTAACCACTACACCTTTGATTTGATCACCTTCAACCACCAATCTTTCAACATTTTGGTTGAATTTAAACTCGACACCTAAACCTTTGGCTAAATTGGCTAAAGCATTGGTAAATAAATAGCAGTCGCCTGTTTCATCATTTGGAAGATGTAAACCACCGACCAATTTATCTTTGGCATGTTCTAGTGCTGGTTCTACTTTAGCAAGATCATCTTTAAGCAATAACTCATGTGGAACACCACATTCTTTGAGTACAGCAATATCACGCTGAACCATTTCTAATTGAGCTTCATTACGGAAAACTTGCAACGTGCCTTTTGAACGGTTTTCGTATTCAATGCCAGTATCTTTACGCAGTTCTCTTAAACAGTCACGGCTATATTCTGCAACACGTGTCATACGTTCTTTGTTAATCGCATAACTTTCTGAGTTACAGTTTTTAAGCATTTGCGCCATCCACTGTAACTGCCACATACTGCCATCGATATTAATCGCAAGTGGTGCATGATGTTGAAACATCCACTTAACCGCTTTAAACGGAATACCGGGTGCAGCCCACGGTGTCGAATATCCTGGAGAAATTTGACCTGCATTACCAAAGCTGGTTTCTTCAGCTGGACCTGCTTGACGGTCTAAAACTGTAACTTGTGCTCCTTGCTGCGCGAGGTAATATGCACTTGCTACGCCAATCACACCACTACCTAATACTATTACACGCATTTCTTATCCTTTATGCATTTACTAGTTTATTTCACTAGTATATTTTTGGTTCAATAGTTTATTTCACTATTTTTAATGCTAAAATTCAGGTGTTTTAATTTATTGTCGTGAAAAATGATTAAAAAAAAGGGAATAATTGATGCGTAAATTAGACCGTATAGATCGAATGATTTTAGATATTCTTCAAAATGAGGGTCGAATTGCCATCAGCGAGTTGGCTTCACGGGTCAGTTTATCGACCACACCTTGTTCTGAACGCGTCAAACGTTTGGAGCGAGATGGCATCATTATGGGCTATCATGCACGACTAAATCCGAAACATCTTGATCGCAACTTATTGGTTTTTCTAGAAATTAGCTTATCAGCAAAGTCTGGTGACGTGTTTGAACAAGTGGCCAAGGACTTAATGGAAATACCAGAAGTACAAGAGTGCCATCTTATTTCGGGAGATTTTGATTATTTAGTCAAAGCCCGATTAAAAGAAATGAGTGCTTACCGACGCTTACTGGGTGATTTACTAAAAAAACTTCCCTCCTCTGCTTCTTCACACAGCTATATTGTAATGGAAGAAATTAAGGAATCATTGTATTTGGACGTTCGCTAATCCATCATTTTTTATTTTTAGATGGATTGATGTGGTGCATTGCAGATTTGAATATCTCTCCACATTAGATCCAAATTTTACTGCAAGTAGATCTTAAATTGAGCGGTGATGGACTTAAGAGTTTAACGCTTCCCCATCATGCGGTATCTCTACCCAATTGAGTGAATGACATTAAAAGATTATCGGGGGATTCAGTCCGTGTTTAAATGTGTGATTGCTACTCACTATGTGATTACAAGTAAAATCCCCAACCGAGAATATCTTATCGATGTGTTGGGGATGATTAATTTGATTCGAATTACTCCAATAACCTAGATTTAAACCAGATTTAACAATTCAGAAAACTTTGCAATTCTTGCTTTCGGCACTGCTTCGTCCAACTCTTGTTTTGAACCATATCCATATTCTACCGCAATGGTTTCAATGCCATTTTTACGTGCACCAAAAATATCATGTTCCCGGTCTCCCACCATCAAACACTCTTTTGGATTTAACTTTTCTTTTTCAAGGATATAAGTGATTAACTCACCTTTATTGGTGCGCTCGCCATTTAACTCACTGCCATAGGGATAATCAAAATATTTTAATAAATCAAAATGATCTAAGATTTGCCGTGCATAGACTTCAGGTTTTGCAGTGGCTAAAAACAGTCGATAGCCCTTACTTTTTAAGGCTTCCAAGGTTTGTACTACATCATCAAAAACATGGTTTTCAAATAGGCCAGTTACAGCAAAACGTTCACGATAACCTAATAAAGCTTGCTCAGCTAAAATATCATTTGCTTCAACTTTGAGTAGCTTTGCCAATGATGCCTTTAACGGTGGACCAATAATCCAGTCGATATTTTCACTGTCAGGAATCGGATGCCCAACCTTTGCAAGTCCATAACGTGCAGATGTCGTAATGCCTACTTTTGGGTCGGTTAATGTGCCATCGAGATCAATTAAAATATTCTTTATCACCATCCAATCCTTTAAATCTGTGTTTGAAACAATTATCAAATTACTATCGAGTGTTCTCGCAAACTTGCCTATACTAACGTAAATTTGTGAATTAAGGACATCATCGTGCGCCCTACTGTACTTTGTTTTTCAGGTCTAGACCCTTCTGGTGGTGCTGGTATACAGGCTGATATTGAAGCGATTGGTCAAAGTGGCGCACATGCGGCAATTGCTTGTACAGCATTAACCATTCAAAACTCTCAACAAGTTTTTGGTTTTAAAGCCAGCTCCAAAGAACTACTGCTTGCTCAGGCCAATGCAGTTGTTGGTGATTTACCCATTAAAGCCATCAAATCGGGGATGTTGGGGACGACAGATAATATTGCTGCACTGGCTGAGTTTTTACGTGAACATCCAGATTATCTATATGTACTTGATCCTGTTTTAGTGGCAAATAGTGGTGGTTCACTGGGTAATCAAGAGACCTTGGTTAAAGCCTTTATCGAACTGATTCCTCTGGCAACAATCATTACCCCAAATACGGTAGAATTACGTGCATTAACAGCAGAACAGGACATAGAAAAAGCCACAGCCAAGCTGTTTGAAATGGGCGCACAAGCTGTTCTGGTAAAAGGTGGTCATGAAGATACCCCAAACTATATTCGTAATGCCTTATATGTGAACGGTGAAATGATCGCTGAATCTAAATGTCCCCGTTTAGAAGGTGAATACCATGGTTCAGGTTGTTCATTGGCAAGCTTTATTGCAGGACGTTTAGCACTAGGAGATCCGCTTAAAATCGCGGTACAACATGCTGAAACATGGTTATTTGGTGTATTAAAAAATGCCGAAACGCCGATTGAAGGTGGCCAAAAAATTCCAAAGCGCTTTTAAATGTTGAATATTACTCTGCACTTTTGAAAATAGCATCCAAGTTTCAATAAACAGCTGAAACTTGGAAATCCCCTAAAACAATGGGAATGACAACGAGAATAACAATGCATAAAACACTCACGACAATAATGCTATCAAGTTTACTTTTAACCCCATTCGCATTTGCCCAACCTCAACAACAAACTGTAAGTCGCAATATTAACGATGTAGTGAATGGGCAAAAAACCCATTTTATTTTTAAAGATGGCGATGACGAATCAGGTCAACTCATCATTCAAACACCGGCTAAACAGCAAGCATTTGATCTTGCAGAATTACCATTTGAACGTAAAAGACAAATTCATTTTCAAGACTACAATTTTGATGGATTTACCGATATTGCTGTGTCTACACCTGATATGGGAATGGGGGTTTATTCAATTTTTGATATTTTTCTCTATCAACCTAAAAGTAAAGACTATCAAGTGTTGAACCAAGGAAAAATTGATTTTAGTCATGCACAGTGTTCTGGATTGACGGATCTCAAACTGATTACCCACAAGAAACAAATGACCAGCTCATGTCGAGGTGGCGCAAGATGGTGGGTCGACACGTATCAATTTAAAAATGGGCAATGGAAATGGTTAAAGTCTAAAGTGGAGGATGAATGAATTTTCGCTTCATCCTCTACTGAACTTAATGCCATAGATATAATATAAGCATCCAATCATACAAAAAATATAATTTAATCTGTAGAATGTTGATTATGCGTAATATGTTCATTTCTCAGTATATTTATCTTTAAGACTTTGTATATGTTGGCGATTGGTTTTCCACGAATTTTCTAAAATTTCTTTCTCTAGACGATACTGAATACGTTTTAATTTCATTGGAGGAATGTTGATTTGCTTAAATTGTTTTACATAATCTGTCCAACCTGCACCACGAAAGACATTGTTTGGCATTTTGGTTTTAAATTCGCAATCAGACATAAAAACCACGATTGAATGGATCTGAGTGGAATCAACAATATCTGTGAGCACACTTTCTAAAACTTTTTGATGCTTATAATTTTGATGTAATGGGTTTTGGAACTTATAGCTCTTTTTATAAATCTTTTGTGTCCAAATCTTTTGACGCTCGCCACCAAATATCCAACCTTTATAATTCTTTGTTTCAATGACAAAAACACCATAAAGACTTAATAAAATATGATCTATTTGGGTGGTCTGATTTTGCGCATCAGGCAGAGTACAATCATTTAATAAAATATAATTTTCTTTATCTAAATAGACTTTTACATGGGTACTGACAGCAAATTCACCTATTTTCCCTTTTAAAAAGGGCTTAAATAATTTAACTAGCGTAATCGCAACGAAAAGTAAAACGATCCAACCTAGATTTGATAAGAATGATGTAAAAATTTGAGCAAGCATTTTAAATTGTAATGTAATAATAAATAGCGTTGAGTCTATGGCACTTGTTCAATTTTTAAAAGAATATCCTTATTATCCAACCCACCCGCAAAACCCACTAATTTACCATCTGCCCCGACCACACGATGACATGGTGCAATAATAGAGATGGGATTTTTACCATTCGCTGCACCCACTGCCCGAACCGCTTTGACATTTCCAATCTGTTCTGCGATCTCTTTATAGCTACGCGTTTCACCAAATGGAATCGTCAATAAAGCTTGCCAAACTTTTTGCTGAAACTCAGTCCCCGCAAAATCTAGCGGTAAATCAAACTGGGTTCTTTTTCCTTGAAAATATTCATTCAATTGTTTCACCGTCTCCAACAAAACTGGATGCGTATTGTTTTTAATTAATTCAGCCAGACGAACCCGTTTAGGATTTTCATTTTCCCAAAGTACTGCAACCAAGGCATGATCATGGGCGACTAATTTTAATATCCCGACTGGGGAACTCATTTCCATAAATGCAAGTTGCATGTCCTTATTCCCTTTCCAACTCAGCAACAGCTTAACTTAGCTTGAAGATAATTTCATCAAAATAAGACCTGAAATAATCAATACAGCAGCCAACATCCGCATCGCTGAGGCTGGTTCACCTAAAAAGAAAATTCCGACGGCAAATGAACCAATCGCACCAATCCCTGTCCACACCGTATAAGCGGTACCAAGTGGTAATGTTTTCATTGCATAAGAAAGTAAAGCAAAACTTGCGATCATAAAGATGATGGTCAAAATACTAGGTGTCAATTTAGTAAACCCATCAGACACCTTCATAAAATATGCCCAAACCACTTCAAACAAACCAGCAACTGCCAATAAAACCCATGCCATTATATATTCACCATTTTCTATTGGGTGTTTCCAATATTGATTACACCATGAACTACACATAAAAAAAGTGCTACCTCCTACAGAAATAGCACTTAAATATTTAAATAAATTAAGACGAAGAAAGTTTCATTAAAACTAAGCCAGAAACAATCAGTACAGCAGCGAACATACGCATTGCTGTTGCAGGTTCGCCTAAAATAAAAATACCAACCAAGAATGAGCCTATCGCTCCAATCCCAGTCCAAATGGTATAAGCAGTTCCCAATGGCAAAGTACGCATCGCATATGCCAATAGACCAAAGCTTAAAATCATGAAAAATAAGGTGACAATACTTGGTGTAAGCTTTGTAAAACCTTCGGACAATTTCATGCTATATGCCCAAACGATTTCAAAGATACCTGCGAAAATAAGAAAAACCCAAGCCATGACCAGCTCCAAATTTAAATTAGAATCAGGCCGTCCTGACGATTTTTCTCAAATTGAGGGAGGTCGTTCCTCCTGAAGAACGCTAATTATATCAACTCATGTTGAGGAGTTTATTAAAATTTACAAAATTTGACCTTTTTTACATTTCGAATAATTTTTTTTCGTGAGGCTTACTTTATGATCAAGCATGCTAAATATAAAAATCAGGAATCAAAACCATGAAACATGATTATTGGGGTGATATCCACCCGAGCTGGGCTGGGTTTAGTTCAGAAACATTTTTTTCACATTGTTTTTTTAATCAAAATGCTGATCGGGAGATTTTCTTAGGGGAAGAGTTTGATGAAGATGGCGAAGAGATCGAAGAAGCACCCAATCTTGATCAACTCAACGCTTTTGCAAAAATCTACCAATTATTTATCAACAGTATTGAACAACATATTCAGACCATTCAGCAACATGCTTTTGAACGCTATCAAAAGCTTTATGCACATTATTATGAAAATCCAGAAAAATCCGGTAAGGCTGCATTGAATATTCAGGATGTGGAATCCCATAATCCTTATATTCAGACCATGTTAAATTTGCGTGTGAGCGCACCCGATAGCTTAACCCTCTCTATTCACTATGATTTAGATACAGAGCATGGAATGGAATTTAAGTTTGTAAATAATCAGCTTGAATGTGTCGCTGGCATTGCAGAAACGTAAAAGGTCACTCCTAAAGAAGTGACCTTTTGCTTTATACAAAAAACTAAAGCTTAGAATCTAAAACGCAGACCTGCACCATATAACCAACCTGATTCGGACTTAGTTGCAGTTTGCCATGCTGTCTCTTTTTTACCTTTAGAATATGTATAGGCCACACTCACATAAGGCATCACCTTTTTTGTAATTTCATAACGGGTTTCTAAACCTGTTTTAATACTGTTTAGGCCTGTTTTTTGGGCATAGCGTGAATCATCGCTAAATACCACATTTAAATCTAAATAAGGCTTTAAAATCAGCTTTTGTGTCAATAATAAATCACGTTCAGTTTCTAGGCTAAATGCAACCTGACTGTCCTGTCCGAAATACAGATAAGCATCTGTTTCAAAAAAGTACTGCGCCAAGCCGTGTAAACCCAAAGCCGCATCTACACGTTCCTGATCAGTGGTTCGCTCAGGATTATCACTGTAACGCACACCCGCCTGTACATCCCAAAAATCAGCAATGTTACGGCTATAGAGGGCACTTAGATCATATTCTATTTTGTCTGATTCAGCCTTACTGGAGCTCCCTTTAATGAATAACTTATTTTCATCAGTACCTATGCGTAACTCTAAAGATGAATCTAAAGTACCTTTTCCATCTTCATCCAGCATCCAAGCATTATCAATAGTCACTCGCTGATAAACCTGCGCACCATGTTCTTTACCATGATCATGGGTACTATGCGAAGCTACGCTTTCCGCCCCCTTAGTGGTTGTAATCGCTTGATGCTGTGTATGATCTACAACATTGCTTTGCTTATCCAACTGATTCATTTTTGAATGATCCATGCTTGAATAATCAGTCACTACAGTTGATTCAGTCGCAATACTCTCATCACTTTGCATCTGATGCCCTTCATGGGCCAAAGCCAAACCACTCAGCATAAGTAATGAACTTGCCAGAGCTGATTTAGAAAAAAGATTAATGATTTGCATGTTCGTCCCCTTTCACTTCAGCCTTTTGAGTGGTATTTGTTGTTTGAACTGGCTGGGTGGACACTTTGCCATCACTCACATTGGCAACAATCAATTTATTCATCATCCCTGCACTCATGTGGTAGAGCAAATGACAATGGATTGCCCATTCACCCAATTCATCAGCGGTTAATAATGCTGTAACTGTTTTTGCAGGTGGTACAACAATGGTGTGTTTATTGGGCATATCCACAGCAGGCTGACCATTTTCCAGTTGCATAAACATGCCATGTAAATGCATTGGATGCGCCATCATACTGTCATTGATAAATTTAATTCGGATACGTTCGCCATATTTCACTTTGAGTGGTTCAGCATCACTGAATTTTTTACCATTGATCGTCCAAACATAACGCTCCATGGTTCCGCCTAAGCGAATCACCAATTCACTGGTGGCATCACGAGTATCAGGTTGAGGGGTTAGTGATTTTAAATCACTGTATTGCAGTGCTTTATCTCCTTGCGGCGTCGATGCATTTGCCCAACCATAAACCACTTGGTCATTTTTTTGAGCTGCCGATGAATTGCTATGCTGTGAATGATCCATAGCTTGCGTATCATTGGCATTCATTTCTGAATGGTCCATACCTTGCATAGCATCAGCACTCATTTTTGAATGGTCCATGCCCTGCATATCATTCGCACTCATTTTCGAGTGATCCATGCCTTGCATAGCATCAGTATTCATTTTTGAATGGTCCATGCCTTGCATATCGTCAGCACTCATTTTTGAATGGTCCATACCCTGCATATCATTCCCATTCATTTTTGAATGATCCATGCCTGACATATCACTCATACTCATCTTGGAGTGATCCATCCCTCCGCCACCATGACCTCCCATATCATCCATAGTTAGCAGAGCACGTGGACGAGCAGCAGGCATATGAATAGCAGCACTTTTTGCTGTTAATTCATTGTGGAGTGTTCCAATCGCAAATCCTGAACGGTCAATAGACTCTGCTTCGATCTGATAATGACTGATTTTAGGTTCAACAATCACATCATAGGTTTCTGCTGTACCAATACGAAACTCATCCACACTCACAGGTTTTACTGGTTGACCATCGGCACTGACCACTGTCATTTTTAGCTGAGGGATGCGTACATCAAAGAACGACATTGCCGATGCATTCACAAAGCGGAGTCGAACTTTTTCATTTGGCTTAAACTGACCTGTCCAATTTTGTTCAGGCGTTTTCCCGTTTACAAGAAAGGTGTAACCCGTCACATCAGACATATCTGTTTTTAACATACGCATCTGATTCCACATTTTGCGATCAGACCATGTTGCTTTTAAACCATCACGTTGTAACTGTTTCCAAACATCCCCTAATGTTTCACGTCGATTTTGATAATATTCTGCGGAAACCTTTAGATTTTTTTGGATCTGGTCACTGGTTTGCTCATGGAAATCCGACAACATCACCACATAATCACGATCTGTGCGTTCATGCGCTGCCAGCGGTTTTTTATTCTTTGGATAAATCACTAAAGAACCATATAAACCATCTTGTTCTTGGCCTTTCGAATGGGCATGATACCAATAGGTTCCACTCTGACGAACTTTGAACTTATAGACAAATTCTTCGTTGGGTTTGATCCCGTTATAACCATTAAAGCCAGGTACACCATCCATAATGCCGGGCAATAATAGGCCATGCCAGTGGATCGATGAATCCTGATTCTTTAAATTATTTTTAACACGAATCACCGCTTCATCACCTTCTTCAAATTCTAAAAGTGGTGCGGGAAACTGGCCATTTACAGTAATTCGTTTTACCGGTTTACCTGTTACATTGACGATTCCTTCATCAATGCTGAGTTGATATTCTTTGATTGCGGCAATTCCCCAAGTTGAGGAGACCAAGCACAATGTCGCAACCAAGCTTTGAGCTAATCGCTTTTGAGATAACTGAATAAACATAACTTAACCTAAATTTTAACAAGCAATTTTGAATAAAAAAGTGTCTAAAATCAGATTAAGCTTTTGGAGGACGTAGGATTTCTTGCCAATGCCCTGCGAGGTGCTGAGCTTGGTAATTGATTTGATAGGCTTGAGTGTTGTGCAGATGATCGGGTGCAATCAATTTGGGAATATCAGGATTGAACCAAACCACTGAAGATTGGCATGATAATGCAGCACAGTCTAGGCATTTGCTCTGCTGCGTATCTTGAGATTGAACCTGTAGATTATGGCAATCTTTTAAATTTTGCACCTGCTGCTCATGATTGAGACGCAATTTTTGATCATTTTGTTTTTGTTGTATGTCTAAACAGTGTTGTTTCATTTCTTTTACAGTACTGTTTTTCATCATCGATTGATGTTCATCTAAAAGTGATGCATTCATCATTTGCGCATGTTGCATTATATTTACAGATGCAATAGACACACTGCTCCAACCTATGGCAAAAACCATAAGACAAACAAACCAAAGCTGTTTGTGCAGTTGTCTAAACAAAACTAAAACCTATGTTTTAATCCATAATGAAGCTAAGAGCATAGCCAATAATAACGATTTTGGCAAATATCATGTGGAAAGATTGCCAATATCACTGAATAATTTAGCATCAATTCTACTTTGAATAAAAAATGAATAATCAAATTGATGAAGAGCAGATAATTTTTATAACAAAAGAGCCCATTTGGGCTCTTTTTAAACAGAAATTGCATACATGATAAACGATTGATCACCCTTTGATTAATCTATACCCAGCTTATCCATATGCTTATCAACATGGTTATCCATATAGTTATCATCAGAGTTATCCACAATTCACACAATACACTTGTGGAAAAGTTTAAGCCGAAACTTGTCCAACTTTTGCTAATTCAGCACGCATTTCGTTAATCACAGCTTGATAATCAGGTTTACTAAAAATCGCCGAACCAGCAACAAACATATCAGCTCCTGCTTCAGCAATTTCACGGATATTTGCTGGGCCAACACCGCCATCAATTTCTAACCGAATGTCACGACCTGAAGCATCAATAATTTTACGCGCTTCGCGTAATTTATCCAAAGTCGTTGGAATAAATTTTTGGCCGCCAAAGCCAGGGTTTACACTCATTAAAAGCACTTGATCCACTTTATCTAAAACATAGTCGAGATAATGCAAAGGTGTTGCTGGATTAAATACCAAACCTGCTTTAGCACCACCATCTTTAATCAATTGTAATGAACGGTCAATATGATGTGTTGCTTCAGGATGAAAAGTAATAATATCTGCGCCTGCTTCTAAGAAATCACCAATCATACGATCCACAGGTGAAACCATAAGATGCACATCAATCGGGGCTTTGATCCCATATTTCTTTAATGCCTTACATATACCCGCACCAAAAGTTAGGTTTGGAACATAGTGGTTATCCATGACATCAAAGTGGACAACATCTGCACCAGCTGCCAATACTTTTTCCACATCTTCACCCAGACGGGCAAAATCGGCAGATAAAATTGAAGGTGCAATCAGAAATGGCTTGGACATGAAACAACCTGGCAAAGAGAAATATTTTCCCATTATAACAAACTTACCTTATTGGGTTGTTTTAAAAAGCAACAGTTTTACTTATCTTGGTCATTTATCAGGTCATAGCAATTAATCTGATTGAATGAGTGACTGTCTATTACTTGATGATATGGGTTTTAGCGAATAATCTAATCTTTTGAGAAAATACAAAAAAATAAAGGGCTTCATTAAGCCCTAGATCAAGTCACCACCACCTTGCACAATCTATAGATAAAACATCGCTTATCTATACTGCTTAAGGTTTAGCCTGTTGTTTTTTCTCAAAATCACGAACCATTTTAACGCGTTCTTCAGTTGCAGGATGTGAAGATAAGGCATCAAAAATCTCTAGAGAGCTTTCTTTTTCACTAGATTCATTTTGAGGTTGTTTTTTATTTGGATCCGCTTTTTTATCAGCTTCTGCTGTTTTACCTGATTGCTTTGGTTTTTCTTCCAGTGCAGTTTCATCACTTAAGCGTTGTAAGAAATTCGCAAAATGAGACACTTCAATGCCTTTACGATCCATCAATTTCAGCGCATACATATCCGCCTCAGCTTCAAATTTACGTGAATAATTTGCACCGATCATCGCGGCAGGTAACGAGGTCAATAGGTCTGAACTATCACCCGTCATGGCAATATACAACACACTCAACCCCAGACTGGTCAAGCCTTGTTGTAAACTATGCCGTTCAACCAAATGCCCTTGCTCATGAGCCAATACACCTAAAATCTCTTGATCACTATGCGCCATTTCAATCAACTCATCAGTGATAATAATGGTATTGTTGGGTAAAGCCACTGCATTGGCACCCAATTGCCCACCTTCACGGAAGACCAATTTTGCAGGTTTTCCTTCAGCGATGGTATTTAGATATTGCTTGGAAATTAGATCTTTTTGACCTTGTGCCAAATGACTGGGGTTAGTCCAATTATTCAATACATATTTTTCCGCTTCATCACCTAATTTATTCAAACTATTTTCAGGCAGCTGAAAAGCAACATAATGTGATGCTGCTGGAACACCCCATTTCACTAAAGCAAAAACAAAAACCGCGACAAAGACGATACTGAATACAATTAAACTTGGAGAACGTTCTAATTTCCAAATTGAATGCTGAACATTTTTAGTCCCAAAATTAAACCATTCTGGTAAAGCCCCCTGAAACTCAATCCTAGCGTCATCTTTAAGCTCAATCGCAGGATTTAATTGCCCCAGTGCGCCAATTAATTCCATATCGCGATATGCATAACGGCGTTGATGCTCTAAACGCTCACCATACTGAATCAGCACTTCGAACTCAGATTGAGCAGAAAGTTGGGCATGGTGTGGTTTAGACACCACACCATCATAGAAAATGACTTCTATTGGTCGTGACATAAATTATTCAACTCATATCATTATAAAGAAATATCAATGTCGAAGATGTCACTAATTTCTTCAGCTAAAGCACTTTGCTCTTGCTGTGCAAGATTCATCATTTGATCTGGATCATCATGCAAAATTAAACTCATCGAATCAACTTGATATTTGTGAATACGAATTGCCGCCCATGCAGACATTAAACCAATGCTTAGAATTTTAACCAGCCAATTTGATGCCACAATCCATGCATAACGCCATTGATTACAATCTGTTTTAAATTGGCTACTCCCCACCGTTGTATTGTTCCATGTAGTAATAAAAATACGTGCTGCGATCAATGGATAAATAAACAAACCTGCCACAGCATACATTGCAAAGACACCAAAGATAAAAAAGTTTGGTGTATACCCAGCAATAAAACCGATAATACCAAAATAGATAATGCCAAATACAAGCATGATTCCAAAAGACATAAAAATTGGAATGTAGACTGCACCCATATAAGCTGACCAATCGGCATTCAATTTAAAATCCAACTGACCTGCATATAAATGATCAATGTAGTATTTTTTATACAACCAGATCGCAACAGGAGAAAATATACCTAAACTAAAAATATAAATTAAAATACTAAGAAAAAAGACTTTATAGGATTCTTTTGTGGTTCCCGCAAAATAAAAACGACTATTTCCAAACTTACTATTTCTTGCAGTAAAGCGCATTGTTGCCCGAATAAGCCAAGGTACTGCTGCATATAGCACAACTAGACCAACTACCGTTGCAATCATGGAATACTGCGAGGAAATTGAAAAGGCTGCATAAATACCCAATGCAATCAATCGTCCAACTAAAATCTTGGTTGGAATACCCGTGAAGTCAAAACGTCTTTTAAAGAATTCAGTATTGCCATAAAAATAACGTAAACGACGCACTTTCGCCCAAGGTGCATACAAACTTAAGGTGATGATGGTCAATAGGATATTCACAATCCATATACCAAAATATTCCATCGCATCACCGTGAAATTTAAAACGATGAATTTTAGGATACTGCTGGTCTATGGGTTGCTGTATTTCTGGTGGTGTAGCGCCCTTTTCCAAATTCAAATGACTTGGAAATGGAGGCGGTATTTGTTCTTGCATATTCTTCTCTTTATTTAAATTATTTAATGACAATCTAAAATGATATGAAATAAAACCTCAAAAAGTAGTTTATATTTTTTCTAAGCTGAAAGAAATAGAGTAAAAGTAAACTATAGTTTACTTTTACTCAAAATTTAATTTTTTGTTAGGTGACCCAACTATTTTTGCAATTGCAAAGCATGAAACTGTAAATGGTCATCAATAAAGCTTTGAATGAAATAATAACCATGATCATAGCCTTCATGAAATCTTAATGTGATTTTTTGCCCTACTTTATTACAGGCTTTCTGGTATTTCTCAGGATTCAATTGACTAAAAAACTGATCTTTTAAGCCTTGATCGATAAGTATTTCGTCAAATAACTGACCTTTAGAAAGCAGTAACTGGGTTGCATCATGCTTTGCCCATTCTGAACGATTATTCGATCCTAAATAATGAGAAAAAGCCTTCTCACCCCAAGGGCATTCAGTAGGCGCACAAATCGGGGCAAATGCGGACACTGATTTAAAATAATTTGGATGTTTCCAAGCAAGTGTTAATGCGCCATGCCCGCCCATGCTGTGACCAAATATTCCCACTGCCTCAGATTGAATTGGAAAAGTTTTTATCAGTAATGGATAAAGTTCATCTACAATATAACTTTCCATCTGAAAATGCTCAGCCCAAGGTGCTTGAGTTGCATTAATATAAAATCCGGCACCCTGTCCCAAATCCCATGAATCACCTTGCGCAACCTGTTCACCACGAGGCGATGTATCTGGTGTAATCAAGATCAAGCCAAGCTGAGATGCCAACCGTTGCGCATGTGCTTTAATAATAAAGGTTTCTTCCGTACAAGTCAGTCCTGCTAAATAGAATAATGCAGGACATTTCTGTCCTTTTAATGCTTGAGGCGGAAGATATGTCGCAAACTTCGTTGCCCCTTTTAAATAATTCGACTGAATTTGGTAAATTCTTTGTTCACCATCAAAACAGATATTTTTACTTAAAAGTTCCATTCGCGCATCGCTCCATATTTCGATCTTTAAATTGTTTAGAACTACAGTCTTAAAGCATCAATACAATCAACCTAAATATAAATTAAAAGCGCTTTTGCTTTCGCATTTAAAGCGCCGCTATTTATCATGGCTTTTGTTGTGTATTCAGTTTTACATTTTGAGTTTGAGCAGTAGTAATAGCCCCTTGTTGTGGAAATAAATGTTGTTCCAATTGCGGTAACATCATTTCCATATTTTTCCCAATCACCCATTGCGGTTCAGATGGATCAAAGCCTTGTGCATTTTCCCATTTCGCAACTGTTTCAGTCGCTTCTTTAAATGCGGCTTTGAGAGAGCCTTGTTCACGCATTGCCTGATCAAAGAAAGCTCGACCAAAATAAGTATAATCAGCTTCATTTGAACAACCAAATGAAGCACGGTCTGCTGCAGAAGCAGTAATAATCAAAGTATCTGGTGATTGGAGTGCTGAAACAAAGCTACCTGAATAACAGGCTGAAATCACAATCACTTTCCAACGAATACCCGATTTGTCTAGGGTTTCTCTTAACCATTTTGGATCGACATCATCCAAATTAATCGGTTCATTTTCTAGTTCAAAACGATTAGGTAAGCCATGAGAAGTCATATAAAGAAACAATACATCACTTTCGCGATTCATCTGTTGACCAATACGGCGTAAAGCAAGGTCGATACTGGTTTTAGATGCAATAGGAGTGTCTTTAATGCTTTGTGGGTTATTAACCAACTCAACAGAGCGTCCAAAAGTTCCAAAACGGGTATCAAATTGTTCTTTAATTCGATCAATTTCAAATTTAAACACGTCTTGATAACTAGCACCCGCAACACCCAAAAAGTACCAATGTGTTTGAGCAAACTCACCAAACTGCACCTGTTCCAATGCTTTATTGAGCAAATGACTTTGTGCATAAAAAGCACTTTCACTGAGACTTGGAGGAACTTCTTCTACTTTCCAAATTGGCTGTTCCTTGATCGAAACCTGCCAAGTGAACAAAGTGGCTATTGTAGCAAACATGATTAAGGCACGTTCCCACCATGGCCATTGTAATTCTCTTGAAAAAACCCATACTACAGCAAGGCTTTGCCAAATAAACAAAGCAAAAAATAGCAATGGGATCACATCATAAGTGAAATAAGGCAGTAGATCTTGGTTGCCCAAATATTGAAGCAAAGATTGAAACAACATGATATGCGTATCAAGCACTAACCATAACAGTGCTGGAACCAACATCAAGCGTGGATTATTGGTACGTTGTGATAGAAAAATCCCCACAATCAAGGCAATAAAAGGCCACAATGCATAGCTGACAAGCCCCTGTCGATTAAAAACACCACCATCACCAGCAACTAACCAGCTAAACAGTGTATTGGCACCTGCACCCAACAGTCCCCAAAAAATCAGTTGAAGAATAGATGGACGAACAATTTGTAAAGACTTTCGCGAACCTAAGAATAACCAAATCCCTGCACGTTGGTTACTTTTCAAATCCTGCCAAAAGTTAATCGAGGGTTTAAGATCTATCATAAAGATTCTGTTAAGGCAGTGGCTTCAATCAGCCTATCTAGTTTAGGCTTGGCTAAAAAATTATCAATCTTTGATTTAACTATATATCAATAATTCGACTATTATTGAAACAGTTACCAAATTACTCAATAAGTTTGCTGTTAAAATAGGCATCAAAACGACAAGCATCACCTTGCCATTGATGATCGGTTGCCTGATCATTTAAAAATACAGCCAGTCTAGGACGTTTTACCACAACTCGCTTCGCAATTTGCCGTGCTAGGACTAAAAGATGATCGCCTAAATCCATTTCACCATCTTCTGGTAAAAGCATGTGTAATAGCTGCATTTGCTTTTTGACTTGAGCCTGTTTTTTTATGGCTTGCTGATTTTGATCCCGTTGCGGAAACATCGGATCTAAATAAACAACATCAACAGTTTGATGCGTGATTATCAATTGTTGTAAATATTCAGCTGAATCAGAAAAAACCAAATCAATACGCTCAACAACTTTGGCTAAAAATGGATCGTTTTCTAGCTGTTTTTTTGAATCTTCCAGTAAAGTAAATAAAATTGGATGACGTTCGATCAGGGTTATTTTTGCCCCTAAATGTGCCATCAATAATGCGTCATGTCCTAGACCCGCAGTTGCATCAATTAAGTTTGGTTTTTCTGAAATACTACATGCCCGTGCAATCATTTCAGATTTTAAACTGGCACGTTTTAAACGTGGGATTTCAGCTTTCCAGTCAGGTTGCATTTTCATGCCATTGGCGCACAGGCTTAAACCTTGTTCATCGACACACAAGGCAAGTTCAGGGTTCAGCCTTAAAAACCGTGCATTGAGGTTTTCAATTGTTGCAATGTTTACTATGACACCACGTAAAGAAAGCACAGTTTGGTAGGACTGTGCTTTCTCAAAAAATGTGGATTCAGTAAATAAGCGAATTTCGCTTACCATAATTTCCAACCTGTTAATGCAAACAATAAAATCAACAAACCTGAAGCAATACGATACCAAGCAAAGACCATGAAATCACGCTTAGAAACATAAGCCACCAAAATACGGATCAAAATTAAAGCAGAAACAAAAGAAACGATAAGACCCACAAAGAATACAGTCCAATCTTGTGTCGTTTCATAAATATGGTAATTCTTAAAAAGATCTAATAAACCTGCGCCGACAATTACAGGTATGCCAAGGAAAAATGAAAATTCAGTCGCAGCCTTACGGGATACACCCAACATCATGCCACCAATAATGGTTGCACCTGAGCGTGAAGTTCCCGGAATAAGCGCCAATACTTGGATTAAACCAATATAAATGGCTTCTTTAATAGAAATATTATCCACTTCAACTGCATTGACTTTTGGAGGATTTTTTTCAACCCACCAAATGATTAAACCACCGACAATCAAACCAATCGCAACAGAAATATCATTAAACAGCAGCTCTTTTACGATATCCCCAAATGTCAAGCCAACAAGCATAATTGGAATAGAGGCCGCAATAATACTGATCCCAAGATGACGGCCTTTCGGTTCACCTGAAAACAAACCAGTTGCTGCGCCCCAAAGCTTGCTCCAATACTCATAAATCACTGCAGCGATCGCGCCCATTTGAATGGCAACAACAAATAAATCACTCTTTTCTTTGGTCCAGAAATTCATTAGCTCGGATGCAAGAATTAAATGCCCTGTACTTGAAATAGGTAAGAATTCGGTAATACCTTCAACAATACCCATAATGGCTGCTTTGAGTAGCAGTAAAAGATCCATTGTGAAATCCTAAAAATTAAAGCGAAAAACGATTATGGTTTACCTTGTTCTGGAATTTTCTTCCATGCATTATCACGTAAATATACAGGTAAGGCCTGCTCTGCACTGAACCATTGCTTTTGCAGTGCATTTTGACGCGCAATTGTGGCAATATCATCAGCGGAAGCAGCAATTTGTTGAAACGCTATTGCCTCAACATTCACCAAAGCTGAACCTGAACCGATCAAGATATATTTTTGATATTCCGCAGCGTGTTGATAGTCCAATAATTTTTCTTCGTCTACAAGTTGCATAATGTTATTTTGGTCAAGCTTAAAACTTGCCATATAGACTTCCTGCATACGCGCATCTAAAACAGCGGTCACTTCAGTCAATTGGGCCTGACGATAAGCAGCTTGAGCCAGCGCTTGCAAGGTTGAAACTGGAATCACAGGAATATCATTTGCCCATGCCAAAGCTTGAGTCACAGCTGCATTGATACGTACACCACTAAAAGAGCCTGGTCCACGACTAAATGCAATTGCAGTCAAGTCTTTATTGGAAATTTTATTTTGCTCAAAACCTTGCTCAATCATCGGCAAAATGGTTTGAGTTTGTGCTTTTGCTCGCGTATCAAGTTGAAAATAGAGTGTTTGAGTTTCATCAACAATCGAAACGGAACACTGCTCATTGGCAGTTTCCAATGCCAGCAATTTCATGCACAACCTTACCATGTTAAAAATGTTGCCTATGATACTCCACTCATTTCAATAGCGCGAGAGCTTAGAGATAAAGCCTGTCAGATAAAATCCATTAGATCAAAATAATCCATAAAAATGCCAAGACATTGTGCTTGGCATTTAAGTGACAAATTTTAAAACTAGTCATTTATTCAAATTTAAACTCTTCTAAATCAATAAAATTCTTGTAATGGGAGGCATAATGCAAAGCACTCATTTTTAATAAGTTCTCCGCATTCTCATCCAACGTTCTTACGACTTTACCCGGCGAACCCACCACCAAGGAATTATCAGGAATAACTTTACCTTCTGGAATCAAACTATTTGCACCTATGATACAATTTTTACCAATCACAGCATGATTTAAAACTACAGCGTTAATACCAATTAAACTATTATCGCCTATCGTACAACCATGCAACATGGCTTGATGCCCGATGGTCACATAATCGCCAACGATTAATTCAATCCCTGTATCTGTATGTAAAACGGCATTTTCTTGAACATTACTAAAATTCCCAATATGAATTTTAGCGTTGTCCGCACGAATGACTGCACCAAACCATACACTGACTTGTTGCCCGAGTTCCACTTGGCCAATCACTGTAGCATTATCCGCAATCCAACCATCAAAAGGTGCATGCAAAGCTTGTGGTGCAAAACCTTTAAATTTATACATCATGGTATTACATTCCTTTGAGATATTTTGAGACCATTGACTTTGATCATAACTTTTTAGCATTACTTCTTATTGAATATTTGTGACTTAAAAGATGGAGAGTTCAATAAAAACGGCCAGTTTTTTTGATAATCCAAACCATATTTAAATAATGAAATCAGAATTCGAGCGGTTAAACCCCAAATGATTTCATTTTCAATTCTTAAACTGGGAAAATACACCGATTGATGTGCCAAACGTACTTCATAAGGAATAGGCTGTGATTCCATCATTTTTTTAATCGGGGCATAGAATATACGATCAATTTCACTTGGCTGAGCAATCAACTGAATGTCAGGCGGGATTAATCCCACCACAGGTTTTACCGTTATTCCACTTTTTGCCCGCTCCATGGGTAAATCACCAATCAGCTTGACATCAAATGGATTGAGTGCGGTTTCTTCCCATGCTTCTCGCAAAGCCACAACGATATTACTGGTATCATTTGGATCGCGTTTACCACCAGGAAAGGAAACTTCTCCAGCATGATTTGATAGGTAAGCAGAACGTCTTGTCAGCAAAATTTTAGGATCAGCTTCTTGAGTAATAGCAATGAGCACTGCGGCATTGGCTGGATAGGTTCTTTTGCCAAAACGTAATCTATTTTGCAATACTTGGGTTAGCTCATCATCCTTCATTGATCTCACTCTATCTTTTTTGTTCTTGTTCTATCATATAGGAAATTTTATCGATAAGGCTATAAATGATGCGAAAGTAGAATTTTTCAGTTATGCTGAGTTATCTCACATTTTTAATGAAGCTTATGAGTTTTTGCAGTGCATGTGGTCATACAACCATAGAAAAAATTCCTTTAGGTGATCAAAAAATCCGTAAAGTTTGTACACACTGTGGCACCATTCATTATATTAACCCCAAAGTTATTTGTGGTGCACTGGCGATCTGGGAAAATAAAGTTTTACTCTGTCGGCGTGCTATTGAACCACGTTATGGACTATGGACTTTGCCTGCTGGTTATATGGAACTATTTGAAACCATGGAACAAGGCGCAGCCCGTGAAACACGTGAAGAATCTGAAGCTGAGGTTGAGATTGCACAACTTTACTGCATGTATAATATTCCACGGATTGGGCAAGTTTATGTTTTATTTAAAACACAAATAAAAGATGGTGTATTTGGTGCTGGTGAAGAAACCATTGAAAGTCGTTTATTTGATGAACATGAAATTCCTTGGAACGATTTAGCTTTTCCAAGTGTAGAACGCACCTTAAGACATTATTTTGAAGACCGTAAAACCAATACATTTCCAATGCATCTTGAAACTTTGGGCACTCGATTAGACCAAACAGGATAATATCGAATAGATATTCCTTTGATCAACTGCCCAGTATTAAAAATATGAGTAAAAAAAGCCTCAATTCTAATCACTTGAATTGAGGCTTTTTAATCGACATAAATTACTTGGTTTTAATGCTATAACACTGCGGTAAACTTACAGTTAATGTCCCCGATAAACGTTTCGCTAACTCTTTTTGCTCAGCTGTAACTTTCTCTTTATTTGCTTCAACATTGTTATAGATTGATTGATAAACTGCCTGTAGATTTACCCATGTTGCAGTAATCGTTTGATCCCCATTCCAACTGGTAATATTTACACCACTGGATGTGTTTTGTTCATTGATTAATCTCTGAAGATTTAAACGTATACCACCAGAAGATACAGATGCTTTGGCTAAATCATCATTAGATGAACCGCTAGTTGGTGTAATCACTAATGTTTCATTTAAACCTGCTAATGCACCATCAAGGCTGCCAAATACAGGATTTGCTAAAATCATACGCATTGTAATCGACTTTTCAACATTCCCATTAATATAGGCTGTACCTGTGGTTCCAATACGATATTGTTGTACCCCTGTTTCTTTGTCAATATAAGTGCTTGGATCTACATCAGCACATGTATCTGAATTTAGAGCACTATTTTTACCTAAATTGGTACGTATATCTCCATTTTCATCAATCACAATACCGAGTGTTTGCGTATTTGGAGAAACTTCTTTGTTATCAAACGTAAATGTAATATTTGCATACAGTGGGAAGTAATATTTTTCACCAGTTTTTACTGTATTTTTAGTCAGGAAAACTTTGCGATCTAAGTAATTAGCAGGATTAGTTTTATAAATATCAATCCCCCCAGAAAGCTGATCACCATTTAAAGTTTGACGCCATTTCCCGTATACTGTTGGATCGGTAGGTGCTGTTGTTGCGCCTGTTGCTCGCTTATACATATACTCTGTGCCAGCAACATTGGTATTATTCAGCAAAGCTCCCTGATAAATTTCAAGTTTATCCGTTGAATTTTGATCTTTTTTAAACACAAGTGGAGATGTAATTTTACGTGTGAGTGGGTTAATCCAACCTTGTTGGGCATTTACATTAAGTTTTTGTGGAACAACTTGATTTAGCAGTAAAAATTTTAACAGTGAGTCAGCAATTGTACTCTCTTCCACTTTTTGAGGTACGCCAACCCATTGCATAGCATATCCTGAGGTATAGCCTTGACGGTCAGTAACAACATACATGTTGGCAATAGATTCATTCTTGGTACTTAAATCACTTTTACCTGTAAAGCCTTGAATATCAACGTTCGCACCACTAAATATAAGGAAATTTGTCGAATAAATATTAACCAGTGACTGTTGAACCAAACGTTGCGCAGTCGCAATTGCCGAAGCCTCATTAACAGCTTCTACATTGATCCATGGTTTTAGTTTTGCAACATAACTGCCATTAATAAAATCAGTTACGACAATATTGGCATCAACTGCTTTTAAATTATTTTTAATATTATCTGATAATTCAATTGGTTGTACATCCCCTATTTGATTGGCATCCTGTTCCAATCCTATCGCTTGGAAAACTCGGACCAACCCAACCATCACCTTGAACGTATCATCACTCATGGTCATACTTTCTGGTTGTTTACCTGTCATGGCACTTGCAATATCGATCAAGCCAATAGCAGCAGGTTGACCACGAACTTTCAACGGACGAATTTTTGCAAGATCAACATCACCTAAAATGATTTTTCTTTCCGATTCAGAACCTTGGATAAAGAACTTTGCTTTATCTCCAATTAAACAACCACCAAGTGCTAACCCACCCTCAAGTTTAGTTACATAATGATTTTTCGTATCGGTACTACAATCAAAATTTAAACCATCAACAGGATAGTCAACATAAAAACCTAAACATTTTTCTGTAGTATCAGCATCACAACCATTTGAATACGTTTTAATGCCTTTATAAGGATCTTCATTCACTGTCGAACTTTCACCGCCACAACCTGCGAGTGCTAAGCCTAAACTCGTTAAAACGAAAGGGGCTAATAATCTTTTTTTCATATTTTCATCCTTACTGAATAACACTCAGCTTAATTTGTCCATGATTTGTTAACTGTTTATTTTCCACATCTAATGCTGAGGATAATGGTGTTAAAAATAGATATACTGCCTGATCAGGTTTTCTTAAAACGCCTTCCATCGCTGCGTATTGTAAATTATTGTCGTGAGATTCATCATTTTTAAAACCACTCACACCTTCAAGGACACAACCTTGTCCATCTAAAAATACAACTAATGGCCAATAATAACTTTGGATCTTTGAAGAAGATGCATACGATGTTAATAATACATTTTGCACTTTAGGGTCTAATTTCACCACTTCATAGGCAAAACTTTCTTTAATTGGTGCGACTGGCCAAAGCCCAATTTCTTGATTTTTTATTGATAAATCTTTCGCTTTAACTAATTTTTTTCCAGAGAAACATGATTGTTCTAAATTTTGAACAACCTCATCTTTAGCTAAACGAAAATAGGTAGAAGATAAAACAACGGGCTTCTTTTCTTCAGATTCTGAATTCCCACGAATACGGTTTAAAAGACTCGCACTAAGCCCTTTTTGTCGTTCAATAGTTTCATATCGCCCATGAACTGCGCCAATTTCTGGCGTCATATAAAATCTTTTTTTACCTTCTAAATTGAATTCGCGATCTTCTAAATACTCATTATTTACATATTTTTCACCATCAATGACAGTAAAATGCTGATCTTCTACAGGTTGAGTATTTTTCGGCACAACCTCTTGATTGATCTTTACTTCATCTTGGCGTGGTGTACTCTCTTTCGCTAGTTTTTCGACTTTATTTTTTTGTTGAACAGTACTAATGGGCTTCCGTGAAGACTGTTCGACGACAAGTTGAGGAGTTGTTTTTCGTGATACTGACGATGAAGACTGATCTGTTGCCGGAACAGGATTCATTTGAGCTTTAGCTTTGTTGTTATCCATTAAAGGAGGTTGGCTGGCAGGCTGAGAAGTCGGAACAGTCAATGAAGCACTCTTCGGCTCAATCTCTTTCTGATTATGTTTAACTACAGGTAGGGTTTCTATCCCTTGCACATTTGGCTTTATAACTTTAGTTTCTTGTATTTGTTTAGTTTCTTGTATTTGTTTGTTTTTTTGCTTTACTTCCCCTTTGGGACTAGTTTCAGGCTTCTGAACAATCATTGGATGCCCATCAGGGCCAATAATGGTATAAAAATTGGCAGCATAAGAAACAGATGTGGCTGAGCTAAAACTTAAAGCTAGCCACAAAGAGGTTACGACTGTTTTTTTTTCAAGGTTTAAACGCATTACCATCTCGTTCTGTAGTTAATCCCTAGAATTGTAACTTTTGTATTGGTTTTTACATTTAAACCAGCATAAGGGTTCAGTAGCAAGTTATCTACCCCTGTTTTGTTTGCCAAACTACTTGTGTTTGCAGGAATATTATCTCGACTACGCAGGAAACCCACAGACAAGTCAATATCCGTATCTTCATCAAAACGATAGCCCAAACCTAAACCAAATAATTGCGCATTGTTAATCGGAACCATGGTATTACGCTTATCATCTGGGATTGCACTAGCACGAGGTTCATAACCTGCACGAAGCTTTAAGCGATCATTTGCAGAATACTCAACACCGATACCCCAACTCCATGGAGACTTAAAGCCCAATGGAAAAGCCAATGATGTATCTGTAACTTGATTAGATAATAATTTTGCAATTTTTAATGCTGAAATTTGCCGATCGAATTCGAACTGAAACTTTTCCCATGCTTTAAAATCTGTCCAGCCCACGTCAAAGTTTACCTGTAAATCAGGTAAAACCTTATATTTTATCCCCGCTTGGAAGTGAGCTGGATATTCCAAATCCATTGAAATCAAACCAGATTCAGTTGGTGGGATATAACCAGGAAAACCTAAAATCGCAGCAAGAATTTGCCCTGTTGCCGAAGAGTTCAAACCTTTTATCAGCTCTCGTGGTGCATTAGCATTGTCGATAAAGTATTTACCTTTCATACGCATTTTAGCTGAGCTTTGATAAACCATACCAAAACCAAAATTCTCTGTAGGTTCCCACATTAAGCCTAAGTTATAACTTGGACTTAAACTCTGCTCCAGACTAACCTGCATTTTTCCGAATTGGCCAAAAGGATTCATTCCTTCATCGGCATTACAAATACCAAATAGCAGGAGGTCAGTAATCACATTTGAATTATTTCGGAAAGGACCACAAACAGACTCATCAATCATTCGTAAAACGCCGATCATTTCATTCGGAAATCTTAAATCGGTTTTTAATGCCATTGCGTTATATGACATTCCTATTGAAGCACCAATAGACAGTTCATCACTGACTTGGTAGGCAACAGATGGAGATAAGTAGGTTATCCTTTCAATCGCAACTTGTTGCCCCATAAAATTACCAGGATTGCCATCTTCCGAACCAAAGCCTGCAACCATTGGAGCATATGCAGCTGTTGCATAGGTCAATTTTGAGCCAGGGGGATTATAAGAAATACCCCCCGTTGGTGCTAAAACTGGCCAACCGGGCCCCAAATCCACCACTTTCTTTAGAATAGGAATATATAAACTTGCGTATTCCACGTCCCCACGCACTGAATCCTTATAATCTGTACAAAGACTTGAAGGATTATCTGGCGTATCATTACAGATGAGAGGATCATCAGAATACCCAAACACGTTATAACCAGGAGGGGCTGAAAATTCACGCTGTACATCAAAGTTTGCAATAATTCCCTGTACATCAGTTTGCAAACCTTTGAGTTTAGTTAACCCGGCAGGGTTAAAATGAATCGCACTGATCCCCGGTGGGTCTGCAGTTACCGCATTCCCCATTGTTAATGAGCGTATATCTACAGATAGGTTAAGTCCTAAATGTGCAAATACTTGAGTCGAACACCCTGTTAATAAAATCGCTGTAACTAATGGGCGCAAACGTATGTTTTTCATACTTTACACTCCTTTAGTGAGCTTTCTTCTTACCGAAGCCTAAGATGTCCAATGGGAAAGACAAGCCAAGTGAAATATCTGGTGAATCTTCAGTTAAACCAATACCCAATGTTCCATTTACAATCGTATCTGGATTAACACGAACCCCTAAAGCAATTGAAAACATTCCACTAGATTGGTCAGCTGCTTTATATGAATCTGCAAGTCCCTCTGTTGGTTTTATTTAAATGAAGTATTCATATTAAATGATTGTTGGTATGACATAGTCATCGAAACATCATAGTTAAATGAATATGCAAAACCAAAAGAGAAACCACCTGTCATACCAGGATCAAACTCTTCTAAAACGCGTTGATAAGTCTGATCCCCACCTTGCCCATTAGCATTACCTCCACCACGGACTTGATTCAAGCCAGTTTCTTTAAATCCATAATTAGCAGAAACAGATGCAAAGAGTACGACTGGATCGATATATTTACGGGTACTTGCACCGACTCCTACTGAATAATACCCTTTACCTGTTGAAAGGTCTTTTTCAGGGTTTATTTCATATGGACTGTCACCAGTTTTGGTCGATAAGCTACCAAATAAAATTAAAGGTAATCGTCCTGCTTTCAGTGGGAAAGGTTCCCAACGAGCACCTAAATTAATATCCCCCAAACCTGCAGCCGTGGCATCTTTCAAGCTATCTGATTTGGCAATAAAAGGGATAGATGCGGTAAAGGTTAAATTATCCCGTACCCCATACTGCGCAGTAAAAGTATTACTGATGGTATGGCTAGCATCCTCATCAACACGGAGCTGGTAGGCTGTTCCTTCATTAATCCCTAAATTTAACTGTGAATCACGATAGTATGAATAATCTAAATCATAAAAAGTTGAGATTTCACCCTTTTTAATTAAAGAGTATTGACGCTCATTAGATGTAAAAACTTCTTGTAAATTAGTTTCTTGTGAGGCATCGCCTTCTTTTTTCTGTAATGCTTCTGCCGCTTGCGTACCAGGCTTAGGTGCTAAAGATTTTGTTTCATCTTTATTAATTATTACATCTTCTTTAACATCTGTAACAGGAACTGTTTGGCTCGTGTTTTCAGAACTGTTATTGTCTGTGCTTGTAGCCTGATCTACTGCAACCTCAGCACTTGTATCTGTCTCCGCTGCATATAAACTTCCAATTGCAAACTGAATACTCATTGCAAGTAAAGTTCTTTTCATCCATTGATTATTCATATTATTCCTATTCCAAAAATCCAATTCAGTTATGTAATTTTTAATCCATCTTTACTTACGTTTATAATAGAGTCGCATATAGGATGTAATTGGCTGATTGTATGTCGCAGACTTGGTATCTTGGTCAATCACCTTACGCATCGTAGAAGCCTTATCGGCTAATTTATTGGTATAATCGGTTGAATATTGTGCTTCTACTAAAGCATAGCGGTTAATAGTTGCATCATCCACATGGCGCATATCGGCATCCTGTAAGGCCAACATATTCCGTTGTTGATCTTTAGGAGCATTGATCACAAATAATGTGTTGTTTTCCCAAACGTCCTTAAATCGCTCTTGATCAAAACTAATATTCCCCAATGCAGGATCCGCGACATAAACTCGGCCATCTTTATATGCTTTAAATACAACAAAATGTTTAAAACCAGCATAAGAAATCGGAACAATTACGGGTTGATTTTGGTTGATTAAATCGGTGAACTCCCCCTTATAACCACCACTCTCATATCCAATTGCAGCAACAAAACGCTTCATATCCAGCAATGAGAAACTTCGACGCTCAATAATACGATTGTATTCTCCAAAGCGTAATAAGCCTTCCATGGTTTGCTGTTCAGTTAAATTTGTCCCAACATAACCATTTAAAAGTGTTGTTAATGCAGCAGAACCACAGCTATAGTCATATGCTTGACGTACAATGCCACGGAATTGATTTTCCAAGGCGGGTTTAACATGTACCATTTCACGATGGTTACGTGTAAACGATTTATCTCTGGAATCCGCAAGCTCAGTATAGTAAATTGCATCCTTTGGCTTGGGTTTCACATCTAGGGCATGGTTGGCAAAATAATACATTAATGCCGAACCTAAAGTAATTTCTAACATAATTTTAACTATCAAGTATCGGCAGTATTTTGCCTAAAGTGCTGATTTTATTTTTAGAGTGAACACTCTACTTCCCTGTGATTAGAAGATAACGTTTTTTGAAAAAAAAAACAGTTTTTTTTTCAACTTTTGTCGCTTTTACTCAGCTTTTTTGTAAAAAAAAGACGCATGCGTTGCATGCGTCTTTCATTTTCTAATAACTAAACTTAGTGACCAGAAATTGTGATCACAGCACCTGGAGTTGTACCAGCACTACCGTTATAAACTTTCAAACCACTAATCGCAATATCACCAATTGAAGCTGCTGACGCACTACCCAGTTGAATTTTTTGAATATAAATATCAGTCGGTTTAGTCATCGCTGTAATTTGAAGACCATCTGCAGTAGCACCGCTCACACCTGTTGCTCGTACAGCAATAGCCGCATCAGTAGATAAGTTATTAGAACCTGTATCTGTCAATTTAATTGATCCAAGAACAATATCACCACCACCACCAGTTGATGCATCATGCAATGAAAGATTACTAATTGTTAAACCACCAGTCATGCTACCAGCCAATTTAATCATCGCACCTTGTGGAGTGTTACCCAATTGGATATTTGCAGCAGTTTTACCCGTAGTCAAAGTTAAACCATTTAAAATAGTTGCAGTACCAGTACCCACTTTATAAGGGCTTGTAGTAGTCGTTGCATCTACATCATTAACTTCAATTTTACCCAAAGAAATATTTAAACCTGAAACCGCAGCACCAATATTTAGGAATGGACTACCCGCATTACCATCAGTATCAATAGTAATATCTGCCAAATTATGGCTTTGTAATAAAGATGCAGTATTTGCAGTTAATACAATATTATTAATTGTTATTGCACCAGCTGTTGCCGTACCACCCGTGATAGCTGTCCCATCGGTAGTACCATTTACACCATCCGCCAATTTAGCTGTTGCAGATAAACCATCACCATCAAACACATGAACTTTATCAATTTCAACTTTTGAAATACCAATTCCAATAGAAATACCATCTTGACCAGTTGTTGCACTGAGTGCTGCATCATCCATTGCTTGCATTGCCATTGCATTTGAACTGATAGCGATAGCTGAAACCAAAGCAAGTTTAGTAAATAATTTCATAACCTGTACTCTCCCAAGAGCATTTTTTTTCATTTTTAACCACTCTCCGTAGTTCCCTGTTGTTTTAGTTGTTTTACAACTTAGAACACCAATCCTTGAGTAGTCCGTTTTGCCCTTTTAAATTAACTGTATGTTACTTTTTGTTCAACTGCTGTTTATCAAAAAGCCAATTAAACCGATAAACGGTAAACACTTTTATAAGTCCTATTTTCAGGTAGAATAATGCTTTACAAACCCTTTTCGCGCTCGAGTTAAACCTCCCTATGTTTCGGAAGTTATTAGATTTTCCATCAAATGGCATTGCAGATTTATTACACCGACTTGATTCATTATTCGGTTGTATCTATTTAAAAAACTCAGGTGAAGACATTATTGCTTTTTCACCTGAACAATATTGCATTTCAATCCAGCAACAACTTTTTAGCTATTCAAGAAATCATTTTACACATTATCAAAAAGACAAAACCAATCCTTCTTTGAATCACTTTTTTAATTTCACAACTCAATCTGCCCCAAAAACACAGCATACTTTTCAGGGGGGATATATGGGTTTTATTGATTACAACTATGCCAGTCGGCAACACATTGACGCTAATACAAAATCTCAACCCAATTTTTATGTGGGGATTTATAAAACCTTTATTAAACAAGAAAAAGGGCAATTATTTTTTTATAGTTTAGAAGCTTGCGCAGAAGCATTTTTTAAATTTATACAACAGTTATTAGCAACACAATCCTTAAATAATCAAAAATTTAAACTTTTATCAAAATGTAGTGCGACTTGGACAAAATCACAATATGATCAAGCATTTGCACAAATTCAAAAATATATTAAAGCTGGTGATTGTTATCAGATTAATTTAACTCAAGAATTCATAGGAAAAGCAAACGGTTCACTGTTAGATACAGCCGAAAATTTTTGGAAACTCACTGATGCCCCTTATTCAGGTTATTTAAAAATTGATGATTTTGAGTTACTCAGTTGTTCACCTGAGTTATTTATTGATTTCGAGACTGATCGTAAAATCACCACCAAACCCATTAAAGGGACAATGCCTCGTTATGACGATCCAATTTTAGATGAGCAGTCAAAAAATACCTTGATTCACTCTGAAAAAGATCAGGCTGAAAATGTCATGATTGTGGACTTATTACGCAATGATTTAAGTGTATATGCTGAAACAGGTTCAGTAAAAACCCCAAAACTGTTTAATATTGAATCTTTTAAGCAGGTACATCATATGGTAAGTGAAGTCACGGCAACCTTAAAATCGGATGTAAATCCATTTGAGGTTTTATTCACCGCACTACCAGGCGGTTCAATTACCGGCGCACCCAAAATTCGCGCGATGCAAATTATTGAAGAACTCGAAAGTGCACCAAGAGGCGCTTATTGCGGCTCACTGGGGTATTTTAATTTTGATGGAACTGGTTCTTGGAATATTTTGATTCGTTCAATTCAAAAATATCAAGATGAAGTTTCATTGTGGGCAGGTGGTGGGATCACCATTGCTTCAGATTGTAATGCAGAATATCAAGAATGTTTTGATAAAGTTTCTGCCATGCTAGATTTACTCAACACATGGCATCAACCTCAAAATGAATTCTAGACTAAAATCTCATGTTTTAGCGTATCAACAAGGCGTTGATTTTGTTCATCTGTACCAATAGTGATACGTAAGAATTGATCAATCCGTGGCTTATTAAAATATCGAACAATAATGCCATGTTCACGTAATGCTTTTGCCAATTCACCAGCATCTTTTGAGGGTAAACAAGCAAAAATAAAGTTGGCTGAGGATGGTAATACTTTAAATCCTAGCAACTCTAGATCTGCAACAAGTTTGTCACGACTTACAATCACTTTTTGACATTGTGCTGCAAAGTATTCTTGATCTTCAAATGATGCGACAGCTGCTGCAATTGCAAAACGATCAATTGGATAGGAGTTAAAGCTATTTTTTACAGCTTCCAATGCGGCGATCAAATGTGGCTGTGCAATTGCAAAGCCAACTCGTAAACCAGCTAAAGAGCGAGATTTTGAAGTGGTTTGACAAACGACTAAGTTTTCGTATTTTTCCACCAGATTCACGGCTGACTCAGCACCAAAATCTACATACGCTTCATCAATCACAACTACAGAATCTGGATTGGCTTGCAAGACTTGTTCAATTGCAGATATCTCTAATGCAATACTGGTTGGTGCATTGGGATTGGTAATGATAATCCCACCATTCGGCTGTTTATAATCAGCCACATCAATTTCAAAATTCTCATTTAAAGGCAAGATTTTAGTTTGGGTTGAAATTCCAAAAAACTGACTATAAACAGGATAAAAGCTATAGGTAATATCTGGGTATAGAATTGGTTTTTCTTGAACAAAAAATGCTTTAAAAATATGTGCTAAAACTTCATCCGAACCATTACCAACAAAGACATTTTCTACTGCTACATGCTGTTGCTTAGCAATCGCTTGTTTGAGTGCTGATGCATCTGGATCTGGATATAGGCGCAATACATCTGCAGAATCTATAAGTACAGACTGAACTGCTGCAACCACTTTTGGCGATGGTGGATATGGGTTTTCATTGGTATTCAGTTTTAATAAGTTTTGGATTTTAGGCTGCTCACCTGGGACATACGGTTCTAACTCACGTACTTCAGGACTCCAAAAACGCATTTGCTCAGGGCTAATATTTGGCATTTTTATCTCGTATTTTTTCTCACATGACTTACTTTATATAAGCGCTCTCACTCTAGGAGAGGGTTTGGGCATTTCAATAGAATCCCCAAACGTAAGTCAGTTAAATTTTTACGCCCTCATCCTCACCTTATCCCTAAGGGAGAAGGATTTGTACGGATACTGGGCCATTGGTAAATTATTGATAACGATATCTAGCTGATCGGGCATGCGCATCTAAATTTTCTTGTTGAGCAAGAATATCTGCGGCCTTAGCAAGCGATTTAACTCCTTGCTCAGAACACATGATCAAACTTGAACGTTTTTGAAAATCATAAACACCTAAAGGTGATGAAAAACGTGCTGTACCAGAAGTAGGTAGGACATGGTTAGGTCCCGCACAATAATCACCAATCGCTTCTGGTGTATAGCGCCCCATAAAGATTGCACCTGCATGGCGAATACTTTCTGACATCTGCTCAGCATCATCTAAGCACAATTCCAAATGCTCAGGCGCAACTTGATTAATCAAATCAATGGCTTCTTGGCGATCTTTAACCAAGACCAAAGCACCTCGATTTGCAATCGAAGTTCGTGCAATTTCAGCTTTGGGTAATGTAGCCAAATGTTCTTCAATGGCTTGCTCGACATCATTTAACAGCTGTTCATCAGGCGTAATAAAAATCGCTTGCGCAACCGTATCATGTTCAGCTTGTGACAAAACATCCATCGCCAACCATTTAGCGTCATTATGACCTTCTGCATAAACCAAAATTTCAGAAGGTCCTGCAATCATGTCAATACCAACTTGACCAAAAACAGCACGTTTTGCGGCAGCAACGAAACGGTTACCCGGTCCTGTAATTTTATCTACCGCAGGAATCGTTTCTGTTCCATAAGCAAGTGCGGCAACTGCTTGCGCACCGCCAATCGTAAACACACGACTTACACCCGCTAAATAAGCAGCCGCCAATACCAAAGGATTTAAATCACCATTTGGCGCAGGCACCACCATAATAATTTCTGCTACCCCAGCCACGTGCGCGGGTAGAGCATTCATCAGCACAGAGGATGGATAAGAAGCCAAACCACCTGGAACGTAAATACCCACACGGTCTAAAGGGGTAACTTTTTGACCAAGGGTATTTCCTAATTCATCCACATAGGACCAACCGTCTTGTTTTTGAGCCTGATGGAATGAGCGAACACGATTGGCCGCCATTTCCAAAGCTTCACGTACTTCTGAAGTTAAACCTTCAAATGCAACTTTAAGTTGCTCTTGTGTCAGTTCTAAATCTGAAAATTGATGCGCTGGATGTCGATCGAACTGTTGAGTGAGTTTAAGTACATGTGCATCCCCATGTAGGCGCACATCTGCAATAATTTGGTCTACTGTTTTTAAAAGCTCAGGATCACTCACTGTTTCAAAAGCTAACAAGTCAGCAAAGACTTGTTTAAAGTTCTGCTCTTGAGTCGATAAACGTCGCATCAATTTACCCACAAGGTTGTTTAAGAAAGATTTAGTTTACCTTGTTTTAAGTATCTTGTGGGCAACATCACCGCAACATTTCAATTTACTTTCAGAGGAAAGTTTGATTGCAAATGACTTTTGATATAGCAAATTTTTATTTAGGTACTCACATCAGGATAATCCCAGTCACTATCAGTCTGAATCAGCCAGTTCAAGGCGCCATGCCGTTCCACAACAACAGATGAATTTAAATTTTCAGGTGCATCCTGTTGCTTTAAACGCGCATTTACACATGCCCAATCATAACGATAAATTAAATCAGCCTGATCTAAGATTTCTTCAATATCTCGTAATTGGACTTTTTCCATAAATGCAGCAAATGTATCGCACGATGAAACGGCTTGAATTGCAAAATCACAATCAACGATATCTACCGGATAACTCAAATCATCCACAATACCCAAAGCCCATAACAGCACCCAATATGCTTCATATTTCCACACCATATTGATGACATCTTGTGCGGAAGCATCACGATTTAAAATTGCCTGTTCTTTTTCTGTTAAAGCATCAAAAACTTGCATTTTTTTTAAAACATCAAATATAAATATCTTTGTTTCATCATCATATTGATCATTATTCAGGTCACATGCGACCTGAATCACCCATAAACAAGCAATCGCGCGTTTTGCAATTTGTTCTGCACTGCGTGCTTGAACATCTTCTGCAGATTCAATCACAGGTAACCAGTCAATATAAGGAATTGAATAATTTTTAAGTTTTAAAATAGACTGTTCTTTGCGTTGTTGAGGTGTTTTCATAAGCTCTTTTTTGATTCATGCATGGTTATTTTTTAACATAAATTACATAAAAAACCGCCTAAAATTAGACGGCATCTTTATTGAACAAACATGAATGGATTAATTGTTTTTTTGACGCTCTTCTACTGCTTTTTCAAGCTGAGTAAGAATTGGATTTAATAAAGTTTGCTTACGCTTAAAGCTCGCTTTATTCACAATTAAACGTGAAGAGACTTTACAAATTTCTTCCAAAGGCTCTAGACCATTGGCACGCAAAGTGTTCCCAGTATCCACCACATCAACAATATAATCGCCCAAACCAACCAATGGGGCTAATTCCATTGAGCCGTAAAGTTTAATCACATCAACTTGCTCACCTAAGCTTGCATAATATTGACGAGTTAAATTTACATACTTAGTGGCAATTTTTAAACGCCCTTTAGGACGAACCATGCCTACTTTACCAGCTGTCATTAATTTACAGTTGGCAATCTTTAAATCCAATGGTTCATAGACATTTTGAGCGCCATGTTCCATCAACACATCTTTGCCCGCTACACCTATGTCCGCTGCACCATTTTCCACATAAGTTGGTACATCAGAAGCACGCAAGATTAAAATACGAACGGATTTATGTGTGGTTGGAAAAATCAACTTACGAGATTTATCAGGATCTTCCAATAAGTTAATTCCAGCAGTTTCAAGTAAAGGCAACGTTTCTTTTAAAATACGCCCTTTACTCAATGCCAAAGTTAAACCATGATCAAAATTGCCCATTACGTCAAAGTTTGGATCATCGTTTCTCATATCGCTCATTAACTTACTCGCTCACTCGCTTAATTTGGGCACCTAGACCTTGTAACTTTGCTTCGATATCTTCATAACCACGATCAATATGATAAATACGATCGATGATGGTTTCCCCTTCAGCAGCTAAAGCAGCCAAAACTAAAGAAAACGAAGCACGTAGGTCAGTTGCCATAACAGGCGCAGCAGATAGTTTTTCCACACCTGTTACAACAGCATCATTACCTTCAACCTGAATATTTGCGCCCATACGAGCTAACTCAGGTACATGCATAAAACGATTTTCAAAAATCGTTTCAGAAATTGTTGCAAAACCACGTCCAATGGCATTTACCGCCATGATTTGTGCTTGCATATCCGTTGGGAATTCTGGATGGGGCAAGGTACGGAAGCTAACTGCTTTCGGACGTTTCCCCAGCATATCCAATTCGATCCAGTCTTCACCACGTGTGACTTCTGCACCCATTTCTTCAAATTTATCTAAAACAGATTCAAGAAGATTTGGGTCAGTATGTGTGGTTTTTACCTTACCACCCGTTATGGCTGCGGCGGCTAAATATGAGCCCGTTTCAATACGGTCAGCAACCACAGAATATTCACAACCATGTAGACTTTCCACACCAGTTACTACTAATGTATCTGTATCTAAACCCTCAATTTTTGCACCCATTTTAATGAGCATAAGTGCAAGGTCTGTGATTTCAGGTTCACGGGCTGCATTGCGGATGGTAGTAACACCATCTGCCAATACTGCTGCAGTTAAAATATTTTCAGTCCCACCTACAGTCACCATATCAAAGATGACTTCGCCACCTTTTAAACGGCCATCCACTTTGGCATGTACATAGCCTGCTTCGACCTCAATTTGTGCACCCAAAGCCTCTAAAGCCTTTAAATGCTGATCAACAGGGCGTGAGCCAATCGCACATCCACCAGGAAGTGAAACTTTTGCACTACCATAGCGCGCCAAGAGTGGACCAAGCACCAAAATAGATGCACGCATGGTTTTAACCAGTTCATAGGGAGCAAATTGATTATCCAGTGTAGATGTATCTGCGACAACCGTGTCTCCCTCATAATTCATGGTGATACCTAAACCACCAATCAACTTGACTAAAGTACGAACGTCTTTAAGATCTGGAACATTTTTTAATGTAATCGGGGTATCTGCAAGAATCATTGCAGCCAATAAAGGTAAAGCCGCATTTTTTGCACCAGAAATACGAACTTCACCTTCGAGTTTTACACCACCTTGAATGACAAATTTATCCATTGACGCTTAAGCTCCAAACATACTGGCTTTGCGCCATTCTTCTTTAGTCATTGCACGAATAGTTACCGCATGTACCTCACCACTGGCAATATAAGAGTTAAGTGGCGCATAAACAGCTTGTTGACGAGGAACTGGACGTTTCCCTTCAAACTGATTGTCGACAATACGGAGGTCAAATTTACCTGCTTGTCCACTGACAGCAACTTCAGCATCAGGAAAAGCTGCTTTTAAGATTTCAGTGAGCTGTTCACTATTCATTGCATCGACCTCTTATAGGACTGACAGTGTAAAAACTGGCTATTTTACTATAACTCACCGAAATAATTCATTAACTCGTACAAAAAATATAGATAAAAAAAAGAGGTCTTTGCAACCTCTTTTTAAAAATATCAATTTTACGTCGCTAAAATCTCTACAGGTTGATAATCCAACTGCATTTTACGATGCTTGTGTAATTGCCTTTTTAATTTGTCAGTCAATTTTGTAATCGCATTATACATATCATCTGCTGAGGCTTGAGCAAAAAGCTCTATACCTGGCAAACGAACAATTGCCTCTGCAATATGATTTGCACTGCCTTTTTTTGATCTTTTATCCAATTGATGATCTTTACTGAGTTTGACCTGCATACTGTTCACCTGATCAATATGCTTGGTCATTTGGGTAAATCGATCTCGAATGTTTTCTTCTATTGCGGGTGTAATACTTAAATGATGTCCACGGATTGTAATTTGCATAGCTTTATCCCTCTCCTTATATAGGAATATGAAAGTCATAACCCAAACGATCTCATGACAGCCTTCGCTAAGGAAAACTTTGCTCTATATCATGCAATCATTTAAGTTACTCCAAAAGACAAAAAGCGATTCATTATTTCGTCATAATGAACAATTAGAATAGCCACACTTTAAAATTTAGATCAACACTTTTCGGTCAGATGAAGACGGAATATGTAACGATTCACGATATTTTGCGACTGTCCTTCTTGCCACATCAATTCCCTCTTCTTTTAATAAATTGGCAATTGTATTGTCTGACAATGGCTTACGTGGGTTTTCATCGGCAACAAGTTTTTTGATTTTTGCTCGAATGGCAGTCGACGATGCCTCTCCCCCAGTAGTTGTTCCCACATGGCTAGAAAAGAAATATTTCAGCTCAAATAAGCCACGTGGTGTCAACAAAAACTTATTTGTGGTGACACGAGAAACCGTGGACTCATGTAATTCAACTTCTTCTGCAACATCGCGCAATACCAAGGGTTTCATCCCTTCAGCGCCGATTTCCAAAAACTCACGTTGATGTTGCACAATGCAACTTGCAACTTTTAATAAAGTTTTGTGACGCTCATCGACACTTTTGATAAAGTTTTTAGCTTCAAGCATTTGATTGCGTAAATATTGATTATCATCGCTTTGATCAGCACGTTTAATCATGCCTGAATAAAATGAGTTAATTCGAAGTTTTGGTAAAATATCAGGGTTAAGTTGGACATACCAATGGTCATTTTTCTTAGACACAACCACATCTGGAATTTGATAATCTGATTCTTTTTGGTCGAATTCAGCACCTGGATAAGGTTTAAGTGTTTTCAATAAATCAATTGCTGATTTTAATAACTCAGCATTTAAACCCGTTTGCTTAATCAATTTATTTAAGTCATTACTCACCAAAAGCTCATAATGTTTCAACAACATCAGCGCTTCTTTCCTAAACAATGTAGTTGTAGGTAAAGCCTCAATTTGTACAAAAAGACATTCTGCAAGACTACGAGCACCAATACCAAGAGGTTCTAAGCGTTGGATATGTTTTAAAACCACCAAAACCTCATCCTCTTCAACGTCAATGTCATAATCCATTTGTTGTAGTAGATGTTGTACAGAGCTCACTATTTCTTCAATATCGGCAGCCAAAAATCCTTTTTCATCTAGAGCATCCACAATACAATATGCAATCAATTTATCGACTGGAGAAAAATGCAATAAATTAACTTGCCCTAACATATGCTCTTTTAATGATGCTTCTGAATGACGATTATCTTCACGATCTTCAAACTCAGGGCGCTCCATAGCTGTTGTTTGATGGGTATAGACATCATCCCAATCCGTATCTACAGGCAACTCATCAGGTAAGTGATTGGCATTTAAAGAATCTGAAAGTTCATACTCTTGTTGTTCTTGTTTTACATTTTCAGGGCTTTCATGTGTCTCTTCTTCAACCTTTTCAAGCAAAGGATTACTATCAAGTTGAATTTGAATTTCTTGTTCAAGCTCCAAACTCGATAATTGCAGTAATCGAATGGCTTGTTGCAGTTGTGGCGTAAGCGACAACGAATTTGCAACTTTTAATCCAACCGATAACTTCATACCCATAGTTCCCACACTGTATTATTTCATTTCATCTTATGTGAATAAGCAATGCAAAATTCATGCCTACTCATTTTTTATATCACAGGAAATAGATTAGGACTAGTAAAAAAAATGAATACGTTACATAAAAATGTTTGTTATTTATCAATTAAAGATAAATTATAATTATGTCGTTTTTTTATTCAGTTTTTTTAAAAATCATCAGTTCTAGGTGCGCTGAAATAGTCATCAATTATATAAATAGTGATTTAAAACTTATAAGCAAAAATAAATGGCTTTAGGGCTATTTATTTCAAAATATTTAAATAAAATAGTTTCCACTTTGTGAGAACAGTCACATTTCTAGTTTTTGAAATTTATTATTTTTATCCTTTACTTATTGGAATAGTGAGTATAAAAATAATGATATAAAGAAATATGATGAATCGTAGTTTCAAGGAAAAGGTTTGGCACGATAACTGCTTAATTTTAGAAACGAGCGGCTTAAACTGCCAAAAAAATCATGTAATGGAGAACTCAAAATGACACTATCTACAAAAACACTATCAAAAAAAGTTTTAACCACAGCGCTTGGTGTACTTATGGCTGGCGGTGCTTTTTCACAGGTTCAAGCAGCAGACACATTAGCAAAGATCAAGCAATCAGGAAAAGTGATTATTGGATATCGTGAGTCATCTGATCCAATTTCCTATGTTATTGGTGGTAAACCAATGGGATATGCAGTCGATATTTGTAATAACTTTGCCAATGAGCTGAAAAAAACGCTCAAAATGCCAAATCTTAAAGTTGAATATAAAGCTGTCACTTCTTCTACGCGTATTCCGGAAATGTTAGCAGGTAACATTGATATGGAGTGTGGTACAACGACAAACTCTATTCAACGCCAACAACAAGTAAGCTTCTCTACAAACTATTATGCAACAGAAGTACGCATGGCAGTTAAAGCGAGTGCACCAATTAAAACGATTGCAGATTTAAATGGTAAAGCGGTAGTTACCACACAAGGTACAACATCTGACAAATATATCAAAATGGGTGAGAAAGGCGAAAAAGTTAACGTAAACAATGTTTATGGTAAAGATCACTCAGACTCATTTGCAATGGTGGCTTCTGGGCGTGCAGCTGCATTTGTGATGGATGATAATATTCTTGCAGGGTTAATCGCAAAATCATCAAATCCAAAAGATTTTAAAATTGTAGGTCCAGTACTTTCTTCAGAACCATACGGCATTATGTTACCTAAAGGCGATGCAGCATATAAAGCAATTGCTGATAAAACTGTAACGACGATGTGGAAAAATGGTCAAATGGCGGCGCTATATAAAAAATGGTTCCAATCACCAATTGCACCTAAAAATGTCAATTTAAATATGCCAATGAGCTCATCATATTTAAAACTTAAAGCGAATCCTACGGATGCTGGTATTAACTAAAAACGTAGTTTAAAACAACGGTTTATAGATCAGATTATATTTAAAGTCTGGTCTATAAATTTTTATAAAATTAAAAACACAAGGAGCACACATGTCCGTAGGCTCACTTAACTGGACAGCTTATTGTCTCCCCTCGAATGAATATAGTCTTGATAAAGCTGCATGGGCTGAATCTGTCTGTAAAGCAATTGGTGGTGAAAGTTATTCCCCGGTTGCAGATGCACCAACATGGTTACAACTCCTAGGTTCAGGTGTTTGGACAATGGTCTGGACCGCGATTGCTGCATTTTTCATTGCATTTCTTCTTGGTTCTCTGATCGGGATTTTACGCACATTACCCAATAAACCGCTTTCATTTATTGGTACCTGCTATGTCGAACTTTTCCGAAATATTCCCTTGATCGTACAACTGTTTTTCTGGGCATTCGTATTCCCGCAATTACTACCACTCAGCTTAAGTACGGGTAGTGGTGAGATGGTTCATGGTGGATGGTGGCAAAATATTCTCAATGACAATCCCGCAGTGGTTGGGGTATTTGCACTCGGTCTGTATACCGCTGCACGTATTGCTGAACAAGTACGCTCTGGCATTAATACGGTTTCAAATGGACAAAAAAATGCAGCTTTTGCAATTGGTTTAAATCAAAGCCAAAGTTATCGCTATGTCATTCTCCCTGTCGCTTATCGTATTGTTTGGCCAACGCTCACTTCTGAAGCAATGAATATTTTCAAAAACTCTGCGGTGCTTTATGCGCTCAGTGTTTTGAACTTCTTTGCTTATACTAAAACCATGCGTGAAGAAACATCTCAAGATATTGTTATTCTTATTCTTTCGACACCAGTTTACTTAGTCATTACCTATACCATTAAATTGATCATGGCTTGGGTTGAAAAACGTATGGCTGTTCCTGGCCTAGGCTCGGGGGGTAAATAGTCATGGATTTTAGTATTTTACAAAATCAAGATGTCATTCAAACGCTACTCGCAGGGTTTAAATTTACAGTTACTGTGACGATTCTATCCATTATTGGTGGAATTCTGATTGGCACACCTTTGGCCATGATGCGTTTATCTAACAATAAAGTCGCTAGTAATTTTGCTAAAGTTTATGTCGATTTCTTCCGTGGTGTGCCACTGATTCAAGTCATCTTCATTTTTTATTTTTTATTGCCAAAGATTTTTGAATTTCAGTCGGATACTTATTATGGCCCACTGTTTTCAAGTGTGGTGACCTTTGCAATTTTTGAAGCCGCATTCTTTTCAGAAATCGTCCGGTCAGGCATTCAGTCTGTCTCTAAAGGTCAAGTCAATGCAGGCTATGCACTTGGTTTTACCTATGGTCAAACCATGTCTAATGTGGTGTTACCACAGGCTTTCAGAAACATGCTCCCTGTAATTCTGACTCAATCTATCGTACTTTTCCAAGACGTATCATTAGTTTACGTGATTAGTGCGCCAGACTTCTTGGGTAATGCCAATACCTTAGCAAATACCTACGGTGCTGAAACCAAAGCAACTTTCTACCTGATTGTAGCCGTTGTTTACTTCTGTATCTCCTTTGCGCTTTCACGACTTGTGAAGCGTTTACATCAAAAAATAGCAATAATTCGATAATTGGAGAATCAATATGCCAATGATAGAAATACAACATATCTCAAAATGGTATGGAGATTTTCAAGTTCTTACAGATTGCACTACTTCAATTGAAAAGGGTGAAGTTGTGGTGGTGTGTGGGCCTTCAGGTTCGGGTAAATCTACCCTGATTAAAACTGTGAATGCATTAGAACCATTCCAAGAAGGTAATATTGTCGTTGATGGAACTGCGTTAAAAGACTCAAAAACTGATCTGGCTAAATTCCGTTCTCGTGTGGGAATGGTCTTCCAACATTTTGAATTATTCCCTCATATGACTGTTTTGGATAATTTAACCATTGGACAACTTAAGGTATTAAATCGTTCTAAAGCAGAGGCTGAGAAAAAAGCGTTGCAATATTTAGATCGCGTTGGTTTGGCAGCCCACAAAAACAAGTTCCCAGGACAACTGTCTGGTGGTCAGCAACAACGTGTTGCAATTGCTCGCGGTCTGTGTATGGATCCTGTGTGCATGTTATTTGATGAACCTACTTCTGCATTAGACCCTGAAATGGTGGGTGAAGTGCTTGAAGTAATGAGTCAATTGGCAAAAGAAGGCATGACCATGATGTGTGTAACTCATGAGATGGGCTTTGCCCGTAAAGTCTCAAGCCGGGTTATTTTCATGGATCAAGGTAAGATTTTGGAAGACTGTGCAACAGATGACTTTTTTAATAAGCCTGATGAGCGTCACGAAAGAACCAAATTCTTCTTAGACAAGATTTCTATGGTGCACTAATCAGCAATATGCATTAAACATAAAAACCCCAATTTTTAATTGGGGTTTTTATTTAATACCTACAAACAATACCATTACTTAAGGTTTCGCCGCATTTTGGCTAAAGTTTGGAGATCGTGGTCCATATAACAGACCTTTTTGCTGATTTATACTCGGTGAATATAGTTGCGAACTTACAGTATTGGATAAAGTATAGGCTTTGTCTGACAGATGATTAGATATTTGATCAACTAAAGCACCCACCAATGCGCCAATCAAACCAGCATTACTATTATCATTGGCTTGCTGAAGTCTCTGCTCACCTTGCCAAAGTAATGTGCCAGTTTGCAAATCTATAAGTTTGGCTTCTACTGCAACTGCTGCTACAGATTGAATCACCTGATATTTAGAACCATACTCTTTAACTTTAATATATAACGCAGCATCAGCACCGAAAATTTCTTTTAACTTTTGAGGTGGGATTGCTTGAGCATCAAATCCATTGGTCACCCCATTCTCTTTAAACATTATATCAACAACCGAAATTGGAAATACATAATAACCAGCCTCAGCCACAGGCAATGTTACTGTTGACCAGTATCCATAGGTTGCACGGGTATCAGGAGACTCATTGATTGGAGGAAGTACCAAAATCGACTTAGGGATATGCTCACGATATGCTGCTAAATCACGATTTTGTTTAGGTGACACCGCACAACCTGTAAAAAGCATCATCAGTAAACCAAGGATGAATAATTGTTTCATATTTTTCATTTGGAATTTACCTCAGTCGATTGAGTGGTCATTTTCTTCAATAAACGATCCATCAATACAGTTGACTCAGGATAAATTTGGCGCTCTAACTCAAAATACTGAATTGCACGTGGGCCATTTTGAATATTAAGATTTAACAGCCCCAGATGTGCATATAAACCTGGCGGCACTGCAGCATTTTTTGCTTTTGCTTTCTCAACATCTTTTTCGAGCGCTAAAATTTGTTGCTGAGGCGAAGTTTTTTCAGGAACCGCCAGCATTAAATAAGTCTGCTGTGGATATCCGCCCCAACTATATAAAGAGTGTGTTCCAGATGCACACCCAACTAAAGTTAACGTAGAAAAAAAACTTAAGAATAATAAAACCCGTTTCATTTATTCAAACCTATTGTACGGACCACTTGTTTGTTTGAATATCTGTGACAAGGTGATTAACCGCTTCGCGTACAGCCAGATCTAGAACCTTACCATTTAAAGTTGAGTCATAAGATGCTGTAGAACCAAAACCTAAAATTTCACGTTCACTGAGCGCGTATTCACCTGCACCCTGCACAGAATGGACAACTTCTGCTGTATTTACATCAACAACATTAATATTGACTTTTGCATAGGCAATTTGAGTTTTACCACGCCCTAATAGCCCAAACAATTGATGGTCGCCCACTTCTTTGCGCCCAAATTCAGACACATCCCCAGTAAGCACATAACGTGCGCCCTTAATTGATTGAGATGCTTTACCAAAACCAGCCTCTTGTTGCAGTTCAGATAAGTTGTCTCGATTTAAGACTGAAAAATAACCTGTTTGTTGCAAGTGTGTTTCTAAAATCGTTTTTGCTTGACCGCCTAAACGATCTACATTATCAGAGAAAATTCCACGCATATAACTTGAGCGGTTATCAAACTTACCAATCGAAACTGCTGTTTTCACACCTGAATATTTAACCGCTGAAGTCGCTACAGCCACTTGGGGTGCTTGGATGGTTTTAGAACTTTCAGTGGTAGAACAAGCTGTAAGTACCAAGCCATTTAAGGCAGCAATCAATAATATTTTTTTCAAAATTACATCTCTCTAAAGTTTGAACCATTATAATGAATAAATATATAATAAAAAATAAACATACCATTAATTAATTTTTAACAAATAGAATTTACTGATAAAATGCATAACTATTTTTTTAGTAAAAACAATCATTTCATACCAAAAATTAGCTTTAAACCAAGTAATGTCATAACACCACCCGCGATTCGATCGAAGACTTTTTTAAACTTTAAATAAACACGACGCGGTTTTTCCGCTGAAAGCGCAACAGCAACCAGTGAATACCAGCCTGCATCGATAAAGAAGCACAAGATAGGCAAAACAAAATAAAAATACGTTGGAATTTCTTTGGGTAAAAGCGCAGTAAAAATACTGGCTAAAATAATCGCAATTTTAGGATTACTTAATTGAGTAATTAAACCTAGACGAAACGCTTGTTGATAACTCATCACCGTGGATGAGTCAGATGCTTGTGCCATTGGATCTTTAGCATGTTTAATAATTTTATAGGCCAGCCAAAGTAAATACAGACCACCACAAATTTTTAAAGCTAAATATGCAGAAGGTACAGCCAATAAAATTGCTTGTAACCCCATTACAGCTAAAAAACCAAATAAAGCTGCGCCCGTGCCAGTCCCTAAAGCGGTAAACAGACCATGTTTACGAGAAATCGCAATTGAATTTTTAGCCACATAAACAAATGTAGGACCAGGGCTAATTGCGCCTAGCATTAATGCCAATGCAATTGAACCTAAAATCAATAATGATTCCAAGAGACACCCCAACCCAAACTATTTTTAAGAATAGATATTTTACGCTACAACCGATTTTTGAAGATATAAAAATCTTTATTATTTCGCGACCACGCTTTTATTCAATGCAAATTCATTAAAGTCTCAATCATGAATTTAAATACACTTGTGTATTATTATGCACAGAGCAAATAAATTATTTTAGAGCAAAAACTCAATAAAAATTTTATTTTTCAATATTTTAATTATATCAATAAAATCATCAACGTATATAAAACATCCTAAAAAATTATGAAATCGACCATTTTAATCACAAAAATTAACTTCCATTTTCATGTATTTATAGGCTATAAAAAACCATAATAAAACTATGGTTTTAAATTATCCAAAATCAATATTTATACTTAGGGGTAAAAAATGCACAACAACAAAACGAATCGTTTAGATGCAAACCAAGCACATCTATGGATCATTGGTGGTGGAATTGCAGGAATGGCAGCTGCCGCATTTGCCATACGTGATGCTAAAGTACCCGCTAAAAATATCCACATTCTCGAAGAGTTAGATGTCTCAGGTGGTTCAATGGATGGCGGTCATACACCACATGCTGCACAAGCATGGGTTACCCGTGGTGGGCGGATGCTAACAGATGAAACATATTTATGCCTTTGGGACTTATTTTCGAGTATTCCATCCTTAGAAAATCCTGAAATTTCTGTTCGTGAAGAATGTCGTGAGTTCAATGAACAAGTCAAAACTCATGCACAAGCCCGTTTAATTGATGCGCAACATGTGATTTCAGACGCCGCTAAACTGGGTTTAAATACACGCCATCGTGCGCAGATGCTACGCTTATTGGCAGCGAAAGAAGAAAAAATTGGCAGTCGTCGTATTGATGAGTTTTTTGATGAGATCTTCTTTGAAACGAACTTTTGGCGTATGTGGCGCACTACATTTGCCTTCCAAAAATGGCACAGTGCTGCAGAACTTCGTCGCTATTTCTTACGTTTTATCCAAGAGTTACCACGCATTCATACCCTAGCTGGAGTAAAAAGAACTAAATACAATCAATATGATTCAATGATTTTGCCGCTACAACGTTGGTTGATTGCACAAGGCGTAGACGTTCGTTTTAGCAATTATGTGACAGATGCAGACTTTCTAACCGATGAAGCAACCCTAGAGCGTCGTGCAACACGCTTGTATGTCAACCTTCCTGAAGGTACAGAGCAAATTGACCTTCAGGAGAATGATCTAGCCATATTTACTTTAGGTTCAATTACAGCAGATTCTCGTTATGCAGGGAATGATGATGTTCCAGCGCTTATTCGTGATCGACTTGATCATGGTTGGACGCTATGGGAAACCCTTGCGAAAAAAGCACCTGACTTTGGTCGACCAATGACCTTTTATGGCAACATTGATGAACATAAATGGGAGTCTTTTACCCTCACCATGAAAGATGATGTTCTGTTAAATCGCATCATTGATTACACAGGCAACCAGCCAGGTACTGGGGCACTGATGACTTGGTTTGAATCGGGCTGGCATTTATCAATTGTAGTACCTGCTCAACCTCATTTTGCAAATTTGCCAAAAGGCACATTTACCCTCTGGGGTTATGGCTTTCAAATTGATCAAACTGGTGACTACATCAAAAAACCAATGTCACAAGCAACAGGTAATGAAATACTTACTGAACTAATTCTACAACTCGGTTTTGATGAAATTCTTGAGCATGTTCTAGCAAATACCATTGTAACAACTGCAATGATGCCTTATGCATCGGCGTTATTTGCCTGTCGTAAGCCTGGTGACCGCCCACAGGTTATTCCACAAGGTGCAAAAAACTTCGCATTCTTGGGCCAATTTGTTGAAATTGAAGATGATGTGGTTTTTACTGTTGAATATTCTGTTCGTGGTGCCATGATTGCAATTTATGAGTTCTTTGGCGTAGAACGTAAAATTCCTGAGATCTATAATGGATTACTTGATCCTAAAGTCGGATTAAAAGCTTTAGAAACTGTTTTTCATTAATTCATTTAAAATCAACTGAGTTAAATAGAATTAAAACCAAACGAGTGCATCCTCTTTTCATGCACTCGTTTTTATATTTTGAATACAAATCAAGGTTGTGAATCCACTGAACGAGCACTGAGACGATAATCTTTTTCATACACAGGCATACCTGCAATATGGATTGAACGAACTTCAGTTTTTGTTGGTGTAGGTGGTTTCTTTTCACACCCAACCAAAAATACTGCAAGTATTACACTCACACTGATGGCTAGCTTTTTCATAGTATCTCCTCCATTTTTTGTTTTATTTATAGTTCGAGCATAACAGTTCTGATTAAAAATACAGCTATTTTTTATTTCAAAAGGTGTCTATCTATAGAAAGTAGCTATACATCACAAGAATGTATCATTAAAACAGCTTGATCTTCACCATTTTTATTTTTGTAACGATAGTGAAAGCCACCATTTCCATCAAACTCCATGTCACTAAAATATTGAAAAGCATCTACACTTACAGACTCAATTTTAGGGTGTTGCTCTGGCTGAAGTTGAATTTTGTTTAAAATTTTCGTGGTAAATGCTTTTTGGAAAATAATCATAGGCGCATCGTTTAATTCAAATCGAGCGATACATCCGGTGTTTTCATCCACAGCAACAACGTTGTCTAAAGCCTGAACAATCCCTACCTTCGAAATGAAAAGACTATGATGAACATTAAAAGTATAGCCATAGCTTAAATGCAAGAAATCCTCGGTTTGGTTTTCGACATTTAAACCACGCTCCCAATCCATGACCAAGGGCAATCTATAATCATCACCTTCATAGAGTACAAAATCACAATGATAATTTGCATCTTCATCGCATGTTTGCTGAATGACTGAAAATTGTCCTATCTTCGCCACTGTGCGATGAATCTGCTCAGCATAACTACTGCTTGTATAAGCCATCATGCTAAATAATATCGGAAATATTGTATTGATTATTTTTTTTGGCATCAGACTTCTAATCAAGTTTTACTCAATACCAAATATACAGCCTCACTGGTAAATGTACCATCTTGCTGAATCTGATAATACTGTTGTACTTGATCAGCGGCTTTGGACTGTAAATAGCGAATGGTATTGATCCCCTCTACGGGTGTTTGCATACGCTCTACCCAACTTTGAAAATTTAACTGTAAACTTTGCTTTTCAATGGTTTCTACCTTAAAGCCCGCTTGTTCAACGATTTTTACCCATTCCGCCAAACTATAATTTCGAACATGGCTTGGATCACGAATGGTTTCTATAGTCTGAATAAAGGTATCTAAAATAGGGTTAGAATTACCAATAATATCAAACAAGATTACTTTACCATCAGCGCATAATACACGGTAAATTTCATGAATCGCTTGAGTGATACTTTGCCAATGATGCGCAGAATAACGACTGATCACACAATCAAAATGCTCAACAGGAAAGTCCAATTGTTCTGCCGCACCAACCTGCCCTATGACATGATTGAATCCCTTGTTTTGAGATTGCGCAGTCACAAGATTGACCATTTCAGTCGTAATATCATAAGCAATCACTTGCTCAGTCAATGCTGCAATCTGATAAGTCACATGCCCACCGCCACAGCCAAGATCCAAAACTCGCTTTAATTGATGCTGTTGGATTAAATTTTGCATTTTTTCAAACTCAATGCCTTGTGCATGTACTTGGCTATTTAAGTATGCTTCTGATTTATTTTGATATTGTGACTGATTAACTTGCTGTTGAGTGGTCATTATCGTGTCCTTCTTGTTGAATAAAACTACAATATACAACTCAATTTAAAAATAAAAATAATGAATTTTAATAAAATTAATAACTTTATTTTATTGTTAGCTCATGATCACCCGATAATCAGACTGACACGGGTTTTGAATGATGACATCCTGTACCCCCATCTCGTTTCCGATCTTGATATTATAGTTAAATGAAAAATCACCATTATCCTCAAAATTCGCCGTTGTAGGATAGTTCAGTTTTTTAAATTGCGGCACTTTGTTATTGAGCACTAAACGTACCCGAAAATCAGGAATACTATAAAATACCAATGAATTTGGCATATTTTTTAAATTCGATTCAAAAGTTGTAAAACAACTTTGCTGCGCATTCATCGCAAGAAAACTGCCATAATCTTTTTGTTGGTTTTTATCGTTAATCACAGTGAGATTATACTCACTTCCTGTTACCCCCAACAAAAAACCCATTAAATTTGGATTAAATTGATAAACGTTTGCGGTTTTACTCCATTTTTCCATTAATACCTGCTTCTTTCCTTTCGCATCATAGAGCACATAGTCACAACTAGAACCATACTGAGTACACGACTCTTTTTGAATTTTCAGTTTTCCTGCACGCCCCAATACTTCGTATTCAGAATCAACTTCGACAGCAGTATCAGCTTGCGCAATAGCAGAACAGCTACTCAAAAAAGGCAGAGCAAATAAACAACTCTTTATTATTTTCAACATAAATAACGTTCCCGATATCTCAACATTTTTTAATATAGATGCAAGTTCAATTCTTGCTCAAAAAATACAATTTTAACTTTTTACACACGGCGAACTTTTCGATTTAAAGTCCTTACCCCAAGTACGATATCCTTGAGTATCAATATGATAGCGATTATTACCATAAACGCCTAAACCCATTTTATAACTTTTGCCTTCCACTTGCCAAAAATGACACATTTTTTTAAGTAATACTTCGCGATCTTTTTTAATCGTTTCTTTGGGAGATAGCACATGAAAATCAACTGCATAATTACTTAAATGCTTACTTTTTTCAGCCCCACCTATGCATTTATTTAATTCAGGGGCACGATAGATCGCTGAAATCGTATATGTTTTAAAATAGTCATTTCGATTTAATTTTTCTACCAATTGCAAACTACTCACCACATTTTTCCAAAAGGCTTTAGGTGGAATGGCAAAACGTTTTGAGAAACACTGTTCTGGCATATAGTTTCGGCTGGTTGTCAGCTCCATCAGACTAGGCGGATGTTTTAAATACTGCGACATAAACTGATAATAATCTGCCAATAATTGGGGGTCTTGTTGCGCCTTCCAAAGCTTGAATTGTTGTTCAATCTGTTGATCTGATGATTTTCTTGAAGATGTGGCCTGATCTGCTTTTTTCTCAGATGGCGTACAGGCATTGAAAACTAATACACCGATGCAGCAGATCGAAATAACAATATTTTTAAAAATTTTCACAATTTCAGCACACTTATTGTTTTATTTTAAAGGGTAAATATTTAGAAATCTAAACCTATTTATACGATTTATTAATCATTGCCATAAGTCATTCTAACCAATCTCATTCACTTTAAAGCTGCTATTTACAAAAATCCACAGAGTTAGTAATTTACAACGGACAAAAATGTCCGTTAAATATCATAATAAAATTTAATGCAATTTTCCCTATGCGTATACGTCAAAAACAAGCGGCACAAAATCGCGAAGATTTGCTCAATGCTGCACTGAAAATATTCCGTAAACAAGGGATTCGTGCGCCATTACAGCTTGTGATTGATGAAGCTGGTGTTGGACGAGCAACCTTTTATCGAAATTTTCAAGATCGCCGTGAGTTGGTCATCGCCTTAATGGAACAAGCATTAACTCGTCTAGATGAACGTGCAAAAAGCTTTTCAGAATATCCTGATGGTTTGATTCGGTTAATTCGCAACCATGTCGAGAATCTGCCTTATCTCACCGCATTGATGGAATATTGGCGCGTGATTGATCGTAATGACCCAAGTATGGTGGATATTTACCAACGGCGTGATGCAATTCTTCAACCGCTGATTGATCAAGCCATTAACCATCATATTTGCCGACCAGATCTCACCCCAAAAGATTATGCGCTGATTACGGGTATTCTAAGAGCTTCCTTTCAAGGATTAACCGATGAAGAGCAAGTTCAACTGGCCGCACGGGCAGTCGACTTACTAATTGATGGCATCAAGGCGTAATTGAGGCAGTTATGGATAAATCGCCACGTTTACTTGAACCCGCTCCAGATTGGACACCTGAAGAGCGTCCAACCTTACCAGGTTCGCCTGCGGCTATCGCTCATCCAACACATAAAAAACTGATTTATTTTTTTATTGGTCTGTTTGTTGCCATTTCAGGCAGTTTAAGTAATGGTTTTATTACCGCAAATTTACCACTTATTCAGGGTGAATACTCGCTAACGCCTTCAGAAGCCGCATGGATTCCCGCAGCTTATGTGATGGCAAATATTAGTTCCAACATGATTCTGTTTAAAGCTCGACAACAATATGGATTACGGCTTTTTTCTGAAATTGGTTTAGTGCTTTTTATTTGTGTATTGCTGCTGCATATCTTTGTGCATACCTTTGAAATGGCATTATTTGTCCGTGTGATCAGTGGTTTAGTTGCTGCCCCTCTTAGTTCTTTAGGCATGTATTACATCATGCAGGCCTTTAAACGAGAAAACTTTGGGCGAGGAATTTATCTCGCACTGGGCTTTCAGCAATTGGGTATTCCACTAGCATGGATCATTTCCCCATCTCTGGTCGATGTAAATGACTGGATTGTGCTCTATACCTTTGAGTTAGGTTTAGCGATATGTTGTTTGGCAATGGTGGTTTCTTTAAAACTGCCACGCAGCTTAAGAATCGAAGTCTTTGAAAAACAGGATTTTTTCACTTTTGCCTTACTTGCACCCGGTTTTGCGCTGCTATGTATCGTCTTGACCCAAGGCCCAATCCTTTGGTGGTTTGAAGTCAAATGGTTAGGTTATGCCTTAATTGCTGGATTCAGTCTTATTATTATAGGACTGACTTATGAACATTACCGTGTCAATCCACTTATCATCACTCGTTGGCTAGGCTCAGCCACCACACTTAAGTTTGTGTTTGGTGCATTGGCAATTCGTTTGCTTATGTCTGAGCAAAGTTATGCGGCTGTTAACTTTTTAAAAACTATGGGCATGGGACCTGATCAGTTCGTTACCTTGTATAGCGTAATTTTTCTTGGCATTGTGCTCGGCACGGTTTTTAGCGCCATGACCTTTAAAAGAGAACGCATCTCATGGCACTTGGTCGGTGCTGTGGTCTTGGTTCTTATTGCCTGCGCTCTAGACTATCACCTCACCAATGATGTACGACCAGAAAATTTTTACCGCAGCCAATTTATCGTTGGCTTTGCCAGTGGTATGTTTATTGGACCATTATTGCTGACAGGGATTATTAATGCCTTACAAAAAGGCCCATCACACATGGTCACTTTTGTGGTGTTGTTCTCTGCAACACAAAGCTTTGGTGGTTTAATTGGAAATTCATTTTTTTCAACCTATCAACAATTACGCACCCAAAATTATCGGGCTGAAATTGTCAGTGACTTGTCACCAACTGATCCATTGGTGGTACAACGACTTGCAGCCTATCAGCAAGCAGCCAATAAATATACTTTAGATGTAGCACTTGAACAGAACCAAGCTTATCGCAATTTAAACCAGATTGTGACACGAGAAGCGCAAGTGCGTGCCTATAATGATGTGATTGCATTAAATGGAATTTTCGCCATTTTACTGTTGATTTGGAGTAGCTTTAATATTGCTTGGACACGCTATCAACTCAAAAAACAGCAACAGCTCCTCAATAGCAGTTAGACAGATCTCAGGCTATTTCTAGATCAGATGATCCATGATGTCACGCTATGTATTAAAAAATATTTGAGAATTCTTATGTCGCAAGATCAAAAACCAACAGAGCAAACAGCAGTTACACCACCACAAGCACCTGCAACAGCAGCAGCGCCACCACCATCCAGTAAGCTTATTCCAACAGCGAAAAGAACATTGCTGTTGATGCTCTTGGTCTTGTTAGTGGGAATTGCTGTGATTATGCGCGCTTGGAAAATTGGTCCTTTTGATAGCACCATAGAATCCACCGACAATAGTTATATCAAAGGCAGAACCACAGTTTTATCTTCTCAAATTAATGGTTATGTCAAAGATGTGTTGGTGACTGATTTTGATCATGTCAAAAAGGGGCAGCCGTTAATGCATATTGATACTACAACCTATGATCAAAAAGTGACTCAGGCTGAAGCTGGAGTTGATCAGGCCAACACCACTTTAGCCAATCAAACCCAAACTATTGAACAACGTAAAGCGGACATTGTGGCTGCACAAGCCAAAGTTGAACAAGCCAAAGCAAGTTATGAACTTTCAACAGCACAGCTCAATCGTTATCAACAATTGGGAAATAGTGGTGCAACCTCCAAAACAGAGCAAGACAAAGCGGCTGCGGATGTAAAAAATAATTTAGCCTTACTCAAACAAGCTGAAGCCAATGTATTGGTTGCTCAAGAAGCATTAAAAACAGCACAAGTGGCTCAATCGGGCTTAAAAGCACAAGTCACCAATGCCAAGGCACAATTTGATCAAGCGGTAACGACAAAGGATTACAGCCTGATTACGGCACCAATGGATGGGCAGTTGGGCGAAGTTAGCCCTCGTGTGGGACAATATGTTGCAGCTGGAACCCAGTTAATGTATCTGATTCCACAACAAACATGGGTGATTGCCAATTTCAAAGAAACACAAATTGCCGATATGCACATCGGACAAAAAGCATCATTTACAGTAGATGCCATGAAACATCAAAAATTTACTGGCCGTATTGAACAGATTTCTCCTGCTGCTGGTGCTGAGTTTAGTGTACTTAAACCTGACAATACCACAGGTAATTTTACCAAGGTCGTGCAGCGTATTTCTGTGCGAATCGCGATTGATCCCAATCAGAAAGGTTTAGAATTTTTACGACCAGGGATGTCTGTAGTGACTTCCGTAGATACCAGCACTCCATGATCCGCCTAATTGAAAAGCTTGAGTTAAAAACCTAGAGATTGAAAAACGCATATAGGGATGAAACTAAATCAAACCTGTCTTGTTTTACAGGTTTGATTAGAATATCTTGAACAGGCTTAATTCAAAGCGATTCATATAACCCCATTCAGTTAAAAATCAGCATGTTTGATCATATTGCCCAAGCTATTCCCTACCAAAATTTAGATGTTGCTGGATCTGTTCAACTTATAGTTAAACGGCTTGATCTAATCCATCCACAAATTTCTGGCAATAAATTTTTTAAACTCAAATATAATTTGATTGAAGCACGTCAGCTTGGCCTAAAACAGATTCTGACTTTCGGTGGTGCTTATTCCAATCATATCGCTGCAACAGCATATGCAGCACAGTTATTTGGATTTAAAAGCATCGGCATAATTAGGGGTGAGGAGTTAGCGCATAAACCGCTCAACCCGACACTGACAACAGCACAACAATTGGGTATGCAGCTAGTTTTTGTTTCACGTGAAAAATATAGGCAAAAAAATAATCATGACTGGATAGATGAATTAACACAACATTATCCGAACACTTATATTATTCCTGAAGGTGGAACCAATGAGCTTGCTATACAAGGTTGTCAGGAAATTTTAACTATAAAAGATTTAAATCATTATGATGTAATTTGCTGTGCGGTAGGAACAGGTGGCACAATGACCGGTCTGATTAACGCAAGTTCACCGCAGCAGGAAATTTTAGGATTTTCAGCACTTAAAGGTGATTTTTTACAACAAGATATCAGTCAACTCACTCATAAAAAAAATTGGCAAATATTGGATGATTATTGTTTTGGAGGTTATGCCAAAACCAATGATGAATTACTTAGCTTTATAAATAACTTTGAGCAGCAATATCGCATTCCGCTTGAACAGATTTATACTGGAAAAATGTTTTATGGAGTTTTTGATTTAATTTCAAAAGGTTACTTTAAAGAAAATTCAAAAATTTTGATCCTGCATAGTGGTGGTTTGCAAGGACGTAGCTGAATCACATCAGTTTATAATTGTCCTGAAAATTAATTTAAATTTGTCTATAATCCCATGCTCAAAGATTCCATGAGTGTAATATGTCTTCTAACCAATATGATGTGATTGTCCTCGGCGCAGGTGCTTCAGGTTTAATGCTTGCGGCAAAAGCAGCTGCCCGTGGTCGTAAAGTCTTAGTGGTTGAGAAAGCCAATAAAATTGGTAAAAAAATCCTCATGTCAGGTGGTGGTAAATGCAACTTCACCAATCTTTATGTCGAGCCTGAAAATTTTATTTCACATAACCCACATTTTGTCATCTCTGCCCTGACGCGTTATACCAATTGGGACTTTATTGGAATGGTCTGTGAATATGGCATTGACTACGAAGAACGCAAACATGGACAACTGTTTACCTTAAATGGCGCAAAAGAAATCTTAAGCATGCTGCTCAACGAATGTGAAAAAACACATCGTGTTGAGATCAAAACTAGTTGTGAAGTCAAAGCGATAAATACCGTTGACGATCAGACTTTTCAAGTCGCCACCAATTTAGGCTATTTTCAAGCTGAATCTGTTGTTGTTGCCTCAGGTGGCTTATCTATACCAACATTGGGTGGCTCTGGCATCGGCTATGAAATTGCCAAACAATTTGGGCATCATATCTATCCTACACGCGCAGGTTTAGTTCCCTTCACTTTTTCAGATCAATTTAAAGAAGTTACGACTCGTTTAAGCGGGAATGCGGTTGAAGCCACGCTTTCTAACGAGCTAATTGCATTTACTGAAGCGTTGCTGTTTACACATCGTGGCTTAAGCGGACCAAGCTCATTACAACTTTCAAATTATTGGCATGCAGGACAAGCATTCCATATTAACTTTCTACCAAGTCTTGAGCTGTTTGTTTTTTTAAAGCGCAAAAAGCAAAGCCAACCGAAGGTGTTAATCAGAACCTTACTGACTGAACATCTACCTAAAAGTGTGGTGATTGAACTCCAAAATCTCATTTGGTCCGAGTGGGCTGAAACGGCGATTGGACAATTAAGTGATGAAAAACTAGAAAATATAGCCAATAAATTACAGCAATTTGAAGTTAAGCCTTCTGGCACTGAAGGTTATCGTACTGCAGAAGTCACTTTAGGTGGTGTCAACACCGCTGAAGTTTCATCAAAAACCATGGAAAGTAAAAAACAAAAAGGTTTATTTTTTATTGGTGAGATATTAGATGTGACAGGTCATTTAGGCGGTTTTAATTTTCAGTGGGCATGGGCTTCAGCACATGCCGCTTCAGAATATGTTTAATCTAAAGTGATCAATAGAAAGCTTATTCTAAATAATCTGTTTTAAATAAAATAAGATGGCTTTGGATTTGCTGCTTCTGCGTCACCCGTTGAATCGCCAAGTCCATCGACTTTAGATCATTGTTTTTTGCAAATAACGACTGATGAATTTTGTTTAAAAAAAAGATTATCTTCATTTCAATTCCTTTGAAAATGATATTTATCAGATATATAAATTTTATATCGCCTACATATTTATCCATCAAATTTAGACAATAAATCATCTGATGTCTATCTATTTTCTTTAAAAAAGCCGATAAAATTCATGCGTTGCAAATACAATCACTCTTGAGATTTGTTTTGAGATTCATGTTGTTGCTTAACGATTTCTGATGGTTGCTTTTTGGGTTTTGCAAATACAAATTTATAAGCACTTGCTAAAAAACCTACAGTGATTCCTGCAATCACAATCGGCGCAATAAAATTATTTGGCTTTTTCTTTGACATCTTTATTTTCCTCTCACTTTTGCCCTAAAAATAAAAAGATCGATCAAGCATCAATCCTGATCGATCTTTAAAAGAATTTAAATGTTAATTCGGGTCATCTTTATCCTGTTTGAGCGAATCAGTAAGTGATTTGTACTCATTTTCAATCGTAGGAGTATCTGCTGTTACTTGCGTAGCGTCTGTACTACTTGGCTGTGATGAATAAGTATTTTCTTGCTTTAAAGGATTCGGCTGATTTGCCTCTTTCTTGGCTTTATCAATTAAATCGGTTAAAACGCGTTCTGCAGGTTGACGGCCACCTAGACCAAAAGCCAATGCAAAAGCAACCGCAACAGAACCCAAGGTTAAACCAAATGCAAGGTTAACAATCGAGTCAGCAATTCCCATAGCTTTTAAGCCCATTGCGATAACCAAGCCCATGATCAAAACCCGAACCAAGTTGCCTAACCATCTTGAGCTATTGTACTCACCACGCTGTACCACATTCGCCACGATATTGGCCAACCAAAAACCAATCACCAAAATTACTGCGCCTAACAAAATGTTGGCACCAAAGTAAATAAACATGGAGATCAAATGACTGACTTGTTCAAATCCAAGTCGATTTGCCGCTTCGGAAACTGCAAATAACATGGTAAAGAAAACAATCAGATAACCAATGATACAAGAAACTTTAGTGTCACCCAAAAAGCGTTGCAAATCTAATTTTGCAGGAATCTCATCAACACCTGTTCCAGCAACAACTTCTGAAACCAAACGCCCCACAAAACGAGACACCACATAAGCCACAATTAAAATTAATCCAGCTGCAATAATATGTGGAATCGCATACATGATTTCACCCAGCATAGCGGTTGCCGGCTGTGAAATAGCTTGTATACCAAGTGCTTCAAATGCCACAATTAAAGCAGTAATCATGACAATTGCGAAAACAAAAGAACCTAAAAACTTAGCTAAACCTTGATTTGAGTTTTTAAATAGTCCTACCTTTTCAATTTGGGTTTGTAAATTTAAACTGTTGATTAAACCTTCGACAATCCCTCGTAGGATTTTTGCCAAGATATAGCCTACAAAGACGATTACACCCGCAATGAAAATATTTGGAATATAAGAGACTGCTTCAGTCAACATATTCTGCACTGGAAGCAATAAACCTTGTAAACCTAGAATTGACAAAACAATTGGTAAGAATAGTAATAAGATGAGCCAATAAACAATATCAGCGATATTTTGGCTGATCGGGCTCACTCCCACATCTGCACTTAATTTTTCATCAAGTTGAGTACGATCCAACGCTTTTTTTAAACCAACTTTAACCAGATTGGCTACAATCCAACCAATAAATCCAATAGCTACAGCAGCAAGTAATTGTGGAATAAATAATAAGAATTGCTGAATCATCAAACTGAATGGGCTACTTACGCTGGTAAGATTAAGCACATTTAATGCACCAATCACAGCAATCACCATCACGACCCAAAAAATAATTCGTGAAAGAATATTTTCAATATTTGAACGATGACCTGTTGCGGAAGATAATTTTGTATTTGTACCTAATTTTTCTAGGATTTTTTTAATTCCTGCTGCAACAATAAGTGCAATAATCCATCCAACAATAAGGATGGCTACAGCAGCAAGAATCGGATGGAATTGATCCCAATAATACATGGCATCAAATCGACCCCTTGTTTGTAAAATTTCATTCATTTTTATTCCCTCAAGTTATAGATTTATAGCAATATGAGCGTGCTCAAATGACTTTAAGCAACATTCTTTATTTGAATTGAATACTTGATGAATTACTCTTCTACTTTATCTATTGCTTATATAACGAGCAAATTTAACTGCATAAATACAACAAAAGCATGCAAAAAATAAAAAACTCCAGCTTTAAAGCTAGAGTCTTGTCTTATGAATATTTTATTTATATGTGATAAATAAAAATTAAAGCCAGTCAGCGATCATGTAAACAAGCAAGGAAACGAGAAATAGCCCCACAAGAATTAGCATATAAATGGGTAAGCGATTCTTATGCGTTATATCTTCAGTACTTGTTACATAAGATGGTTTATTGAAATCGTGTTTCATGACGTCCACCTCCATCAATTGATGTATTTTTATACTAACAGGCTATTTGTGATCTGTGTGTAAAAATATTTTAAGCAAAAGTAAATTTTAATTCGGGCAGTTCTTGAAAGATAAATGAGCTATAATATGTACCCCATTTTTTGGCTATTGTAGATATGGCTTATCAACGACAAAGTGTCGAGTTGGACTTGGACACTGATGTCACGCATCAATGCTTCACACATACCTCAAGAGATGATCATCTCATTGGAATTATTGAATTTAATAAGCCAAGTTATATTCTAAAATGGGGCGATTTGGAGTATTTCCGTCGCCGTACAGATGAATTATCAGTTATGCCATTCCCAGAATGTATCAATGCCATGATTATTGATATTCGCAATATTGTGCCATTTCTGGATAACGAAGTTCCAATCGTGCCATGGCGTTTACTTGAAGAAGACTGCCCTATACGACTTGTTGTACCTCAAGATCGTTTAGAACATTATGCAGGGATCTTTGAACCGACGTGGTTAACAACAGACATTGAAATTGCCATTCAAGAATTACGCGAATTTATGGATATGTTCGTACACTAACAGCATATCCATAGCTTAAAAATAAGATTTATTTTTACTTATTTGTATTAATACAAATTTCATCAATGACTTTGATTTCTCAAAGTAAAGTCAACAATTTAAATAGCTCATTGACCAAACATTTTAGCTGCCATACGCTGCGCTTGCTTTCCATAAAACCAATAGGTAATTAAATATAAAGGGATTGCTAACATCAGCAACATGATCAATGCAGTGAGCAAAAATTGAGTATTTTGCAGATACATCACAAAGGTTTTCCACACTTCTGGATCATTCTGAGAAAAAAACCAAACACCCGCAAATACCCCAAGTAAATTATAGCCCCAAAATATTGCAGTATAACCAAGGGTCAGTTTTTTACGCTCTTGGTCTGTAGGCGCACGGCGTTGTTGTTTGAGAAAACGATATAACACGATAATCATCGCAATCAAATAAGGTATTGCGGTTAACACGCCAGCAATTTCATTGGGCAATAATGCAGCCAATACACCTGCAACCATGGTCAAGACTAAACAAAGCAGCAAAAACCACAAAAAATATTTGTTTAAAGACACCATGAATACAGCCTTGATTGCATAAAGAACAATATTATAATTTTTTTTCAACTTTTTTTCATTTTCTTGTCAACCAATTTGAAACTGTTGTCGTTATATAAGTATAAGGTCTGCAGCAACCAAATTGATTGCACGGCATCCGCAAAAAAATTTGGAGACCTTCTCTCAGAGAAACTAAAAACTTATGCTTCTTAAGATTCAACTTAGCAGCCTGAATCTTTATAACGAAGTATTTTGGCCGACGATTTACTCATCACTCGAATCGTCGGCTTTTGTTTTTCTGGCGTTTATGTTTCTAGCGTTTCTGCTGATAAAACTTACATGTGCTTTGTGTACTCGTTCTAAGACAAAAAAATTTTAAAACTTGCAATTAAAATCATGCCACAATAAAAATGTATAAATCACCTTGTAGTTGATAAAACAATTTTCACTTTTTTGTATTGTCAATAAGTAAGACAATCTCTGGTTAAACATCTGCTCAATGTGAAGTTTGCTTCATTTTGAACTGTTGAGCCACTTTTAAAATCGCCATAAACCCAGCGACTGTAAAAGCCAACATCAAAATTCCCATATTCAATAAATGATTCCATACGAGAAAATTCAATATAACACCACCCAATAGACCACAAGCAAACTGCATACTGCCCATAATTGCACTTGCAGTTCCTGCTCTTGAGCCTTGTTCAGACATCGCTAATGCCATCGCATTCGGCCCAGTAAAACCAATACCTGAAACCGTAAGGAATAAACCCAACATCACAATCGCCAGTGGCGCAATAGACATGAAACCCGCATAGACAACAATCAGCCCACCTATTACTTGAATCACACCACCAATTTTTAAACGTAGAATCACCGAGAGTCGGTTGGCTAAATGCTTATTGATAGAAGACAGCAAAATAATACCGAAAGCATTAAAACCAAAGGCAATAGCAAACTGTTGCTGAGTTAAATGATAGCCATCCATCAACACTGCTGCTGCGGAACTGATATAACAAAATAATGCTGCTCCGGTAAAACAACCTGCCAACATTGGAAAACGAAAGCTTCGGTCTTTAAAAATAGAAGCATAGAGGATAAAAACTTGTTTAAAATTGAGATGCAACCTGCGTTCTGATTCGAGTGTTTCTTTAAAGAAAAAATGTACACAAAACAAGCAAAATAATCCAATTATAAACAAAGCGATAAACACACTTTGCCAACTAAAGAATTGTAGAATCACTGCACCCAAGGTTGGAGCAAGAATTGGGGCAATCCCCATCACAATCATCATACTGGAAAAAGCTTGCGCCGAACCTTGCACATCTAAACGGTCTCGAATTGCAGCCCGTGCCATCACCACCCCCACACAGCCCCCTAAGGCTTGTAAAACACGTGCGGCAATCAACGACCAATGATCAGGTGCTAAAACACACAACAAGCTAGCAAAAGCAAACAAGGTCATACCAAAATAAAGCGGTTTCTTACGCCCGATACGGTCACTGATTGGTCCATAAATCAATTGACCAACAGCAAGACCAAAAAAATACGCCGGCAAGGTATTGGCGATCTGCTGGGTCGTCACATTAAAATCTTGCGCCATTTGTGGCAATGCTGGCAAATACATATCAATGGATAATGGGCCCAAAGAGGTAAATAAAGCCAAAAGCATAATCCAGCCCGTTGAATACTGCTGACCAACGTTTTTTTCAGACATAGATGGTTTATAATTTGATAAGGAATGTTGCAGACAAGTTTACACTGTCCATTGTATGATTTGTCACAAAGATAAGTGAAAAGCCATATAAGCCAAATCGCATTGCCCAAGTAAATAACACCCTATTGATTTAACAAGGATTTCCTTTGAACACTTGGCTGTTAAAACTCAGAAAAGCAACCTACAACACAAGTTTCATGTATAACTTGAGAATGATCATTGCCTTTACAGGGACTGCATTTGTACCTTATCTGTTGGGGCAGCAGTTAATGACTATTCCTCTTACATTAGGTGTGGTTGCAGCAGGTCTCAGTGATATAGACGATCGCTTCTCTGTACGTATCATGAATTTGATCTATACCTATATTGGATTCTTTATCACCGCTGCCTCAGTGAGCCTGCTCTTTCCTTACCCTATTCTGTTTGCCTTAGGTTTGATTGTTTCTTGTATCGGTTGGATTTTATTGGGTTCTTTGGGACGTCGCTATGCCACCATTTCTTATGGCTGTTTGGTGGTTTCTGTGTATTCCATGCTTGGGGTGCATTTATTTGATCAATGGTATATCCAGCCAAGTCTATTGGTGGTTGGTGCAATTTGGTATGGGCTTATTTCAACCATCAGTTTTTTACTGTTCCCTGTACGGCAAGTTCAAGACAAATTGTCTCAATGTTTTTCATCATTAGGTAATTTTCTATTTTCCAAATCCAATTTGTTTGATGTCGATATGACACCAACCAGCTATCAAGACAGTATGATTAGTTTGTCTATGGAAAATGGGCAGCTCATCAGCATTTTTAATGATATGCGTACTGCCTTGTTGACGCGTTTAAAGGGTGACCGAGGTCAACGAGATACGCGTCGTAGTTTACAATATTACTTTGTTGCACAAGATATTCATGAACGGGCCGATTCAGCACATATTGATTATCAAAAGCTGGCCAAAATGTTTGAACATAGTGATGTGTTATTTCGTTTTCAACGCATTTTAGCGCTGCAAGGCAAAGCCTGCAAGGATCTAAGCGATAGTATCTTACACCGTACCACCTACCAGCATAATGTCCGTTTTGAGCATGCTTTTAAAAACCTCAGATACTCGCTGGATAAACTCAAAAAAGAAGAAAATTATGACTTAATTTGGGTCAATTCACTGTTTGCGCTTTATCAAAACTTAAAGTCGATTGATGCACAATTACAAAATCTCGAAACTGAACGACATATAAAATACGATCAAAGTAAAAATTTTGAAAACCAACTCAAAGATGATGACCTCAAAGGATGGGATGATATTGCCATTCGAATCAAACAAAATTTAACCCCCGAGTCTGTACTTTTTAGACATGCAATTCGCGTTTCGATTGTTTTGTTTATTGGCTACGTTTTTGTGCAACTCACCAATATTGAATACGGTTACTGGATTCTATTAACCGCGCTGTTTGTCAGTCAACCGAACTTTAACGCCACCAAGCGTCGTTTGAGATTACGGATTATTGGAACATTGGGTGGTATTATTTTAGGTTATATGATTTTGTATTTTGTGCCATCTATTGAAGGACAACTCTTATTACTCGTACTCAGTGGTGTATTGTTTTTTGATTTACGCAGTAAACAATATGCTCAAGCCACAGCCTTTATTACCATCATGGCATTGATCAATTTCAACTTGGACGGATTGGGGTATGAAGCCGCTCTGCCCCGTATGATCGACACTGTTATTGGCTGTGCCCTCGCCTGGTTCGGTGTCAGTTTTATTTTCCCTGACTGGAAGTTCCGTCGTTTACCCCGCACCATTCAACGCTCACTGGAAGCTCAATGCAATTATTTGGCAAACGTTGTCGTTCAATATCATCAGGGACGCAACAATAGTTTAGATTATCGAATTGTTCGTCGTGCTGCGCATAATCGCGATGCAGATGTTGCCTCACTGATTTCAACCCTTGCCACTGAACCAGATTTTGACCCAAGTCAAAAAAGCTTAGCTTTTGAGTTCTTATGTCTAAATCATACCTTCCTTAGCTATATCGCAGCACTCGGTGCACATCGTGAGCAAGTGAAAGATCAACAGGTGCTTAATCTATTGGATCAAGCTTTAGATGATATCTCTGGGGCTTTATTACGGGATGAAATGCCTGATTTAACCGCGCATAATATGTTGAAAGCCATTCGTGCCCGTTTAAGCCAATCTGAGTCAGAAGACTCTAAATCACTCATTATTCTTCAACAATTGTCATTAATGTTCAGTATTTTAAAGCAACTGAGTAGCTTGAAACAAAATTTAAGCCATGAACGAGATGATCAATCTACTGAATTGGCTTCTTTATAAATCTGCATCAAAATTGCATCGTTATTTGGTACAATAGGTGCACTAAATCTTGAGATTTAGTGCTAAACTCTGACTAGATTTACATACATTACTGACACTATGACTGCCAAGAATATTTACGCTTATACCTTACAACCTGTTCCGTACGAAGTTTCGGAAGCCGAACAACGCGGCGCTCAACTTGCAATTTGGCGTAGTACCAATAAAATTGGGATTAAAGCTTGGGCAATCATGGGTGTAGCAGTCATACTCTCATTACTTGGCATCGCTTTAATTAAAAACTATTCAACCATTATTTTTTGGGTGGTTCTTGCTGCAGTTGCCATCTATCTTTTGGTTCGCAAGTTCGGTCTTGAATGGTATGTAAAACGCAAGATGAATGAATTTCCAGTTCAGGAAATCAAAGGTGTAAAATTAGGTGTACAGCCAAGCGGTATTGTGATGCGTCAACAAATGGGTGTACAAGAAGGTGTTGGAACAGTGGCTTGGAAAGACATTTATGAATGGTACAACACCCCTGAATTCTTACTGGTAAACTTTAAAGTAAAAGGCCAACAAGGCGCATATATTCTACCTAAACGTATGAATAGCAAGAATTTCCCCTTTGAAACACTGCGTAAACATTTAAAAGAAGTTGTTGGTGAACCCAAGACACTTTAATTTAAAATTTTAAAAGACCTCCATTTTTGGAGGTTTTTTTGTACTTCGCTATTTTAATAAAAATGATAATGAGAATAAATATTATCTGCAAAATTCATTATCTCTCCGATTTATTCAGCTATAATTTGCTATCAAAATATTCTGCCCTTTGCATTGCCATGTTTAAAAAGACTTTTTTTCAAATTCACTGGTTTCTAGGGATTACAGCTGGTTTAATTCTCTCAATTATGGGAGTGACTGGTGCAATCTATTCTTATGAACAACCTATTCAAAGATGGTTAAACCCAGATAGCTACACGGTAAAAGTTGAAAATCAGGCAAAACTCACGCCTGCTGAAATTTATCAGCATTTCCAAACCCAAAACCCTGAAATAAAGATCAACAGTATTACGGTTGCGAAAGCCGCTGAAGAAGCTTCAAATATTAACATTGTCAAAGAAGGCGCACGTAGAGGTTATACCATGATGGTAAACCCTTACACGGCCGAAGTTCTTCCTGAAGTGAAAGGCAAAGATTTTTTTCAATTTATACAGCAATTACATCGTAACTTAACTGTGGGTGAAGTCGGTAAACAAATTACTGGTGCCAGTACCTTGATGTTAATTTTCTTTGTACTCAGTGGTCTCTATTTACGCTGGCCGAAAAAGCATTCTTTTAAACAATGGTTTGCCATTAAGCCTAAACTCAAAGGTCGTAATTTCCTTTGGGATCTACATGCTGTTGTCGGAACATGGGTGGTGATCTTTTATTTACTTTTAGCATGTACAGGGCTGTATTGGTCGTATGACTGGTGGCGTAATGGTATGTTTAAAGTAATGGGGGTTGAACGACCTCAGCCTGAAATGCAAGCGGTACGCGGTGGAGAAGGTCAAGGACGTCAAGGGGCTTCTGGCAATCCTCAACAACAACATGGCGAAAAGCAAAATCCAACGGCAGGTCATCAAGCACAATCAGGCCGTGAAAATAAGCATGAGAATAAAGAAGGTTTAAAACCAGAACAAATTCAACATGTACTTACTCAAACATGGAATGGGTTTAATGCTCAAATTAAACGTGACTATTCGACACTAACTGTTTCGATTCCTAAAAAGCCAGATGGTAAAGTTGAACTCACCTTTGTTGATGCTATTCCACAACATGAGCGTGCACGAAACAAAGCAACCTATAACTATCAAACTGCACAAATTGAAAAATTAGACTTATACGAAAGTAAACCACTCAATGAAAAAATCATGGGAAGTATGCTCCCTGTGCACCGTGGTAGTTTCTTTGGCCCAGTTTTTCAATTCATCGCAATGCTTGCAGCATTGGCAATGCCATTATTTTTTGTTACTGGATGGATGCTGTATTTAAAACGTCGTAAGCAAAAGCGACTCACCCTTGCTGCAAAACAATCTGGTTCAGCGATTCAAATTGATCCCAACGCAACACCTTGGTTAATTGCTTATGCCTCTCAAACAGGAATGTCTGAGCAATTGGCATGGCGCACCTCAACCAGTCTGCAAGAAGCCCATCAGCCAACAACAGTAAAAGCTGTACAACAACTCTCTGAAGATGACCTCAAGCAAGCCAAACAAATTCTCTTGATTGCAAGTACCTATGGTACAGGTGAAGCACCTGACTTAGCCTCGCACTTTGAGAAAAAGCTTATGGCTACATCATTGGATCTTTCGCATTTGAAATATGCGGTTCTAGCATTGGGTTCACAAGACTATCCTGAGACCTATTGTAGCTTTGGGCATCGCATAGATGCATGGTTAAAACATTCTGGCGCGCAACAATTGTTTGCTACGCTTGAAGTCAACAATGGTAATAATGCAGATATCCAACATTGGAATGATGCTTTAGCAAAAGCCACAAAACTCGATCTACAAACAATGTCTATTGATAAAGTATTTGATCAATGGCGTCTAACAAAACGAGAATTACTCAATCCAAACAGCTTAGGCGCACCCGCATTTAATCTTGAATTACAAACAAGCTATGATACGGATTGGCAAGCTGGCGATATTGCAGAAATTCAAACTGGGAATAGTCCTGAACGTATTCAATTGTTTTTAAATAAATATCAAGTTCATGCAGATACAACCGTGGATTCACTCGAGCAAAGTATTCAAGAAGCACTTTGGGATCGCGATTTAACGGTTGATGTTGAACCTTTTGCCAACATGCAGCATTTACTAGAGCAACTCCCTACACTACCTACTCGTGAGTATTCGATTGCCAGTATTCCAAGTCAGCAAGTATTGCGTTTAGTAGTTCGCCAGCAACTGAATGCTCAAGGTGAACTTGGTCTAGGCTCTGGTTGGCTGACGGAACATGTTCAATTACGTGATAAAATTGCGTTGAGAATTCGTAATAATGAATCATTCCATTTAATTACGGATAACCGTCCGATTATTTGCATTGGAAATGGTACAGGAATTGCTGGATTAATGAGTTTGATTCATGCCCGTGTCCGTATGGACTATACTGAAAACTGGTTGATTTTTGGTGAACGCCAACAAGCAAACGATTATTTCTTTAAAGATACAATTCAAGCTTGGCAAAATACAGCAATGCTAAAACGTATTGATTTAGCTTTCTCTCGTGATCAAGCTGAAAAAATTTATGTACATCATAAACTGCGTGATCATGCCGAAGAACTGAAAAAATGGGTTACCAATGATGCGGTGATCTATGTCTGTGGCAGTATCAATGGTATGGCGACTGATGTTGATCTCGCTTTAATTGATATCCTTGGAGAAGACACAGTTGAACAATTACGTTTAGATGGTCGTTATCGTCGTGATGTTTATTAGGGGCTATTGAATAAATTTACCCACCAAAACCGAGTTCAATTGCTCGGTTTTTTTTGATTCATATATAATAAATGCACAGATTTCGTTTAGAATTAGACTAATTTTTAATGATTTGTTTTCACCCATGAATAACAATAAACTCTTCCGCATTGTCTTTTTTTTGCTGGGATTTGTCTTATTCCTCGATGGATTTATTTTAATTTTATATAAAAAAATCCACTTAGGAACAATACTCCCTTTGCTGATTGGCTTAGTCTTTATCACTACAGCGCTATGGAGCCAACACATTCAGCAGTATTTAGCACAACACTTAAAGTTAAAGAAAATCTGGCGTTTAGGATGGGTTCTATTTACGCTTTGGTCTGTCAGCTTAATCGGCTTCTTTGGTTATATCCACTTAAAATCCCAACAAAATACAGCAGAAAATAATCTACAAGCAATTATTGTGTTAGGCAGTGGCATTACCCAAGGAAAAGCCTCACCGACCCTCGCAAAACGTTTAGATCAAGCGGGTAAAATTGCAAAACAACAATCACAAGCTTTGATCATTGTCAGTGGTGGTTTAGATTTTGGTGAAGAAAAACCTGAAGCAGAAATTATGTCGCAATATTTACAAGAGCATATGCAAATCAAAGCCAGTAGAATTCTACAAGAAAATAAAAGCACCAGTACTGACTTAAATCTTAAAAATAGCCAAGCGATTTTAAAAGAACATGATTTGACTTTAAATTCTAAAATTGCAATTGTCACCAGTGATTTTCATACTTTACGTGCCGCAGCAATCGCAAGAAAACAAGGCTATCACAATTTCATTACAGTAGGCGCTGAAACCCCACTCACGACACGCTATAACGCATGGTTAAGAGAGTATTTTGCCTATATCAGTGGTTGGATTTTAGGCGAATATTAAAATGCACAACGCCATCATGTTGATTATATATACGACTTTACTAATGTAAGCGAATTTTACGTGGTAAAGGCAAGCGCTTATTGTTTTGAAATAGTTCTGGTTGAGTCGTATACATTCGATATAAATAATTCTTTATATCAAGTAGAAATTTATTTGTTGAAACTAAAATATTTTGCCCTTCTGGGGTTAAATTTATAGAAATCGCAGTATTATTTTGTTTAATAAAAGGGATCATCTGTTCAATAAAAACAATGAGTTCAATTTCTTGAACCGCATAACGGCTCCAGTTATCTTTAATCAAAATTTGTGCCAAATTTCGGCTTTGCCAAACGGCTAAAGACTGTTGCCCGGTAGGTGATGCACATAAAGCCCAACCATCATCATAAAGTACAAAAACCTTAGTTTGTGAAACAATCGTTTCCACAAAATGTTTGTATTGATCTAGAGTTTGTACTGAGTTTTTTTGAGTTGCGGACGCAGCTTTACGTTGATATGGATTTCTCATTGAAAATTTATTCTTAAAATACTTATGCTTATATATTATATAGAAGTTCTAAACAAATAACTAGATCGGAAAACATGGTGGGCGCTGACGGGATCGAACCGCCGACATTCTGCTTGTAAGGCAGACGCTCTACCAACTGAGCTAAGCGCCCTGAGCGAGGATGAACAAAGTTGTTAACTCTGTTTGAACCTATAGAAAATCGATGATTTAATTTTAAGTTCTATCCTAAAGATGGGGATAAGCTATACAAAGCATATAATATTTGATCTTTAAAAATCAAAAACTTTGAATTCTTACAGTTCCAAATATCTTGATCTCAGGAAAAAAGATAAATGGCGCAGCGGACGGGACTCGAACCCGCGACCCTCGGCGTGACAGGCCGATATTCTAACCAACTGAACTACCGCTGCGTTGTATATGGTGGGCGCTGACGGGATCGAACCGCCGACATTCTGCTTGTAAGGCAGACGCTCTACCAACTGAGCTAAGCGCCCTGAGTGAGGATCATCACAATATTACTTTATCAGAAGATAAAAGAAAACAAAATTCTCTTTCAAATTCCTATACTTCCAAATATCTTGATCTCAGGAAAAAAGATAAATGGCGCAGCGGACGGGACTCGAACCCGCGACCCTCGGCGTGACAGGCCGATATTCTAACCAAC
>NZ_JBIMBV010000017.1:0-105619 GCF_048551735.1 Acinetobacter legionensis | reverse complement strand
AATCAAGTGCCTGATTTATCAGAAGTTTTATTTAACATCACCGCCGATGGATGTGCATTCTACAGCATTCCATTCCCAACACAACCCCTTTTTTTAAACTTTTTTATCAGTTGGACATTTTTTCGACCAAAATGGCAAAATAAGTCCTTTTTCCGCTATTTTTTGTCGCTTTTTTCATCATAAGAGCAACCCCTTTCATGTTTTTATTTAAATTTTAAGCTATTTATATTTGTTTTTTTTCTTTAAACTATTTGAAATAATTTTATCATTTAATAAATTAAGTCGAATATGGCCCGTTTTATAAATAGAAGAAGCTTCTGTTTAGGAATTTTGCTCTTATGTTGCAACTATTCCTCAGCCAATTCGTCACATAATATTTTCATGATGACATTGTCTATATTAAGCTATGCCAAATGGAACACTCCTAATCCAGAATTGTGCGTCGTTGATAATGCATCCTATGCAAACCAATTTTCTGCTTATATCAAATCAAATAAGTCTCCTTTTAATATAAATTCAATACATTCCGCTGATCTAAAAAATCGTCATTGTGATGCGGTATTTTTTTCGAATACTTCAGCACAAACCGAACAGGCCCTTATTGGGAAATCATTAAATTCATCTATTTTATCGTTTAGTTCAAGTAATTCTGAATGTGAAATTGGCAGCGTTTTTTGCTTATCCACCAACAAAACAGGAAATACTATTTTTAAAGTGAATTTAGATAGTTTAGCTCAGTCTAAAATACATGTTGATCCACGTGTTTTATTGCTGGCAAAGAATTCGGATTAAAATAATGATGAATAAATTTTTTAAATCGAGTTCCTTACAAACATTGTTTCGTAAATCTCAATTTACGACCTTTGCAATCACTTTATTTATTAGTACGTCTACTTTTGTCACGATTTCAGTATTTACCGTTGAATCTTATGCGAAACAAAACCTATTATTAATCAGTCGAACCGTGTCTGAACGTGTTCAACCTGCGCTAGTCTTCTCTGATAGAATCGCGATTTCACAGATTATCAATGAATATACCTTTCAACATTCAGTACGTCTGATTGAGGTTTATGATAATCAAGGTCATAAAGTTGCTGAAAGCCTAAAAAATGTTGAACACTATTCCTATATTCAAAACTTTTTTGACCATATCTTTTTAAAAGATGCCATCAAGCTAAACGTGCAACATCAAGGAAAGCTTGTCGGCCAAGTTGTGCTCTATGGAAGTTCCAATGAAATTTTAATGTTTATTTTTAAAATTTTTACGGGCTTAGCATTTGGCATGCTATTTATGGTTTTTGCTGTATGGTGGTCAGTAAACTTAACTTATCGCCATATTATGGGGTCATTTTTACCGATTATACAAATTGCACAACTATTAAGGAATCAGAAAGCATACAACTTAAGATTCCCCAAAAGTGATGTAAAAGAATTTCAAGACTTAAACAGTGTGTTCAACCAACTCTTAGATGAAATTCAATCTTGGCACACCCATCTTCAAAACGAGAATAGTGAACTTTCTTATCAAGTTCAACATGATCATTTAACCGAATTACCTAATCGTAATTATTTTTATCAAGTGTTATGTAATCTATATGAAGATACCAATCAACGTGAGAATTTAGCTTTATTATTTATTGATAATAATAATTTTAAAGCCATTAATGATCAATATGGACATTTGGTCGGTGATGAAGTTTTAAAAGAAATGGCTTCACGATTAAGACGCCATATTCGTCAAGATGATTTTGTCGCGCGCCTTGCGGGAGATGAGTTTGCAATTATATTACGTTCCATTTCTAAAATTGAACACCTCATCTCTATTGCGGAAAATCTGATTAAATGTTGTGAAGATCCTTTAATTTACAAAGGACAATCGATTTCTTTTAGCTTTAGTATCGGTATTGCCATCTCTAGTCAGGCATCAAGCCCAGAAGACTTAATTTCTCAAGCAGATCAAGCCATGTACAAAGCAAAATCTTTACAGCATCATTGGTTTATTTACCATTCATAATATTAGGGGGTTTTTATGACTTTAAAAAACGTACAACTTTCTATTCTTGCAATACTCTGCCTAGCACTTACGGGTTGTATGAATCTAGGTGGATTGAGCTATAAACAAGCTCGTGTACTCAAGAAAGAAGGTTTTGTATTAACGGATGAAGGCTGGAGTCTAGGACTACCAGAACGTTTATTGTTTGGTTTTAATGAATCGAATATTAATACCGAGCGACAAACTGAATTGGTTCGTTTAGCCACGCAATTAAACAAATATCATCTCGATAAGCTTAAAATTGTAGGTCATACCGATAATATCGGAAATCCTGAATACAATTTAAAATTATCCAAAGAACGTGCTCAAAATGTTTCAAATATATTTATTGAGCAAAAATTCAATCCACAAAATATCCAAGTGATTGGAAAAGGGGCTGACCAGCCACTTAAAGCAAATGATTCAGAAGAAAATAAAGCCGAAAACCGTCGTGTTGCTGTGATTATTATTCCTTGATAATCTTCTCTTTATTGAAAAAGATCTCTACGGAGATCTTTTTTTAGATCTATAGAATTTGACACTCGTTGACAAGCACAAATTTTAGGTATAAAAAAACCGCATCTAAGCGGATAATTTATACTTAAGCTAATACTTAAATGGTCGGAGCAGTAGGATTCGAACCTACGACCCCCTGGTCCCAAACCAGGTGCACTACCAGGCTGTGCTATGCTCCGAATTTACAACAAACTTAAGGGAATTGGGGTGAATGATGGGGCTCGAACCCACGACAACCGGAATCACAATCCGGGGCTCTACCAACTGAGCTACATCCACCGTCACATTAAGTTTTAGGATCTATAGTATCAAGCAACATATGGTGCGCCTGACAGGATTCGAACCTGTGACCATCCGCTTAGAAGGCGGATGCTCTATCCAACTGAGCTACAGGCGCATGACCAATGATACTAATATCACAGATTAACTTGCCTTGAAGAATTGGTCGGAGCAGTAGGATTCGAACCTACGACCCCCTGGTCCCAAACCAGGTGCACTACCAGGCTGTGCTATGCTCCGTTCATCTCAGCTTTTGTGTATCGCACATCGTGCGGTACGGTGTGCATTCTAGGCGTGACGCCACAAGACGTCAACACCTATCTTGAAAAAAAGTTAAAAAAACACGTCAAATGTATATTAATCAAACATTTCAGATGTTTTTTATACAATTTCTATCGTTTTAATTGAGCACTAAAGTTCAACATACGATCTAAAGGTAATTTAGCACGTTCAGCCAAAGCTGCATCTACGAATATTTCTTGATCAGCCTTTTGCAAAACTGACAAAATGCCATCTAATTCATTCATTGCCATCCACGGGCAATGTGCGCAAGAACGACAAGTTGCACCCTCACCTGCTGTAGGTGCTTCAATCAAGGTCTTATGCGGTACAGCTTGTTGCATTTTATAGAAAATGCCACGGTCTGTAGCCACAATCAAAGTGTCTTGTGGCAATGTTTGAGCTGCTTTGATTAGTTGTGAAGTACTTCCCACCGCATCCGCAATATCAATCACTGATTCTGGTGACTCAGGATGTACCAATACAGCTGCGTTCGGATACAGTGCTTTCATCTTTTCAATACCACGGGCACGAAACTCCTCATGCACGATACAGGCACCATCCCAAAGCAACATATCAGCACCAGTTTTCTTTTGAATATAACGGCCTAAATGTTGGTCTGGTGCCCAAATAATTTTCTCGCCCAAACTGTCTAAGTGTTCAATGATCTCTACAGCACAACTTGAAGTCACCACCCAATCAGCACGTGCTTTAACTGCTGCTGAGGTATTGGCATAGACCACAACAGTATGTTCAGGATGCGCATCACAAAATGCAGTAAATTCATCTACAGGACAACCTAGATCAAGCGAACAGGTTGCTTCCAAAGTTGGCATAAGTACTGTTTTTTCAGGAGAAAGAATTTTTGAGGTTTCTCCCATAAATTTAACCCCAGCGACAACCAGAGTAGTTGCCTCATGATCACGTCCAAAACGTGCCATTTCCAAAGAATCAGAAACACAACCACCCGTCGCTTCCGCAAGTTCTTGTACATCTGGATCACAATAATAATGTGCCACCAAAACAGCATTGTTTTTTTGCAACTCAGCTTTAATTTGCGCAAACTTCTGCTGTTTTACCACTGGACTCAGACTATTGTCCTTAGGTTCACCTAAACGATCTAAATGCGCTTGCACAACCGATTTTGCTTCGTTGGCAATTAAATTATTCGCATCATTCATAAGAGGTCTTCTCTTTCCTTGTCGCTGGCATCATGCTAGCGTTTATACACTTGTGAATTGATTGTACGGTTTAGCGCACATAAATTCACCACGAAAAATGTTTTGTTATAAAAAAGCCTCACGAATGAGGCTCCTTAAAAAATCAGTAGTTAAGAACGATAGTCCGCATTAATTTTCACATAATCATATGATAGGTCACAGGTATATACCGTATCTTTGGCCTGCCCTCGACCAAGGTTTACATGAATGGTCATTTCTGTCTGTGACATTACACGCGCACCAGCTTCTTCGGTATAGTCTTCAGCAGCACCACCATCTTTACAAATTTGCACGTCGTCTAACCAGACTTGAATTTTTTCAACATCCAAATCTTTCACGCCAGCATAACCAATCGCAGCAAGAATACGCCCCCAGTTTGGATCAGACGCAAAAATTGCCGTTTTAACCAATGGTGAATGGGCAATGCTATAAGCAATATCACAGCATTCTTGTGTGTCATTTCCACCATCAACCGTGATAGTAATGAATTTGGTCGCCCCTTCCCCATCACGAATAATCAGTTGCGCCAAACGCTTCATCACACGCGATAAAACATCCAAGATCACAGTATAACGAGCATCATCTTCACTGCTAATTTCTATACCACCAGCCATTCCGGTTGCAGCAAAGATGCATGAATCATTGGTAGAAGTATCACCATCCACAGTAATCCGATTAAATGATTGGTCTGCACTAATTTTTAACATTTTTTGCACAAGATTTCGTGCAATTGGCGCATCGGTTGCAACAAAACTCAACATGGTCGCCATATTGGGGCGAATCATGCCTGCACCTTTAGAAATCCCAGTCATTGTATAGGTTATACCATCAAGCTCGAACTGTTCTGAGGTGCCTTTTGGTGTAGTATCCGTGGTCATGATCCCAGTCGCAGCGTCTGTCCAAGTGGAGTCATTCAAACTATTTAGTGCAGGCTGTAAACCTTGCGTTAAACGCTCAATGGGCAGTTGTTCACCAATAACCCCTGTAGAGAATGGCAATACCTCAAATTCTTCTACCTGCGCTAACTCAGCAAGCTTTAAACAGGTCAATTGTGCATTTTGCATGCCCAATTTGCCTGTACCCGCATTAGCATTCCCAGTATTGATGACCAAATAGCGCGGATTAGCTTGTGCTAAATGCGCTTTCGACACATGAACTGGCGCTGCGCAAAATGCATTTTGGGTAAATACACCCGCAACATTGGTACCTTGTGCAAATTCAAAAATAACTAAATCTCGTCGATTTGGATAACGGACATACGCCTCAGCAGAGCCAATTTTTACACCTTGTACCACATGCATATGCGGCATAGACACGTCACCAACAGCCATTTTCAAATGTCCACATGAATTAAAATGAAAATACAGCTTATTAGAATTCTCCATAAAAATCGAGCTTATTAAAATGCTTATTTATTTTTACTATAAGAAAAGCTTATTCATTTGAATATAAAATAAAAAAGCCAGTAAATATACTGGCTTTACATCAGCAACGTATCACTGTTGAATAGCAGTTGTTGTATCTGCAGCCAACAATGCTTGCTTTACTTTTTCTTGACTAGATACTGACAAGGCTGGATTCGAAGCAACAACACGATTAATCGTGGCCGGTGTTACCGCAGCAATTGCCGCAGTTTTTAAAATAATTGGGCGTCCGCCTGTATTACCTAAAGTATAACGAATACCAGTACGTGGACTGATTACAGTCGTGGTTTCATTTTTTACTTCTGCTTGGGCTGTCACTGCGCCTGTAGCAGCTTGTACTTTTTCCACTGTCGTCGTTTGTGGTGCTGTATCTGCAAATGCCAATGCTGGAACTGCTAAAGTTGCAACAAATAAAGGTTTTAATAATTTTTTCATTATCTTCCCAAAGATCTTTTCCAATTGAGCAACTTAATACCACTTAATCACATTTCCTGCAATAAAAATTAACGCATGGTAATAACTTGTAAAAAAAGCAGAACAATTGTTCTGCTTTTTCGTAACACTTTCAGGGTCTATTCACTAATTAGATTTTGCCGTGACATTGTTTGTATTTCAAACCTGAGCCACAAGGACAAGGTGCATTTCGGCTTTCTGGTGCAACAACCTCATCACTATCAGTGAATTGTGCATCAACAATTTCATTACTGACCGTACCGCTTAAACCATCCACTTCATCATGTGCAAAGTTAAGACGCATAGATTCAGCTTGAGCCTGTTGTTGAGCTTCCATTTCAGCAAGCTCTTCAGGTGTTGGGATATGCACACGAGAAATATCAGTAACCACGTCTGACTTAATCACACCCAACATATTGACGAATAAATTGAAGGCTTCCTTCTTATATTCTTGTTCAGGGTTCTTTTGTGCATAACCACGTAAGTGAATCCCTTGACGCAAATAGTCCATCGCAGCCAAATGGTCTTTCCAATGACGGTCTAATGAACCCAACATGAAGTGACGTTCAAGTGTCGCAGCAGTATCATCCCCCATCTGTTCACGACGATTACGGTAACGTGTAACGATCTCATCAGAAATACGCTCAACCAAGGCTTCTTCATCTAGACGACGATCTTCTTCCAACCATTGATTTACAGGAAGATTAATCCCCAAATCTTCATTCAATGCATTTTCAAGCCCTTGAATATCCCATTGATCATGGATAGATTCAGGTGGAATATAGGTTTCGATTAAACCTTTCACGACTTCACGGTGCATTTCTTCAATATAATCTTGAAGTGAACTTTCCTCTAAGATTTCATCACGCTGCGAATAAATAATTTTACGTTGTTCATTATTTACATCATCGTATTTCAATAAATTTTTACGAATATCAAAGTTACGTGCTTCAACTTTGCGCTGTGCATTTTCAATAGAGCGTGACACCATTTTATGTTCAATGGCTTCATTCTCTTGTAATCCCATCGCACGCATCATTGCCACAACACGATCACCTGCGAAAATACGCATCAAATCATCTTCTAATGACAAGAAGAAACGTGAAACACCGGGGTCACCTTGACGACCAGAACGCCCACGCAACTGATTATCGATCCGACGCGATTCATGGCGCTCAGAACCAATGATGTGTAAACCACCTGAACTCAACACCATTTCGTTGTTTTGTTCCCATTCCGCTTTAAGACGAGCTTCGTCTTCAGCAGTATAGTTTTCAATTTTGGCAAGTTTTGCTTTCCAGTTACCACCAAGCAAAATATCTGTACCACGACCAGCCATATTCGTTGCAATGGTTACTGCACGTGGTGAACCTGCTTGAGCAATAATATCTGCTTCACGCTCATGTTGTTTAGCGTTCAAGACTTCATGGGTAATACCTGCATCTCGCAACTTATCAGATAAAATTTCTGATGCTTCAATGGTTGCAGTACCAATCAAGATAGGTGCAACACCTGCTTCATGAATTTTCTGAATTTCTTCAATAATTGCATTGTATTTACCATTACGATTTAAATAAATTAAATCGTTTTGGTCATTACGAATCATCGGACGATGGGTTGGAATAAGCACCACATCCAAACCATAGATTTCTTTCATTTCCGCAGCTTCAGTATCAGCAGTACCTGTCATACCTGAAAGTTTTTTGTATAAACGGAAATAGTTTTGGAATGTCGTAGTTGCCAAAGTTTGGTTTTCAGGTTGAACTTCTAAGCCCTCTTTGGCTTCAACGGCTTGATGTAAACCTTCAGACCAACGACGACCTGGCATGGTACGACCAGTATTCTCATCAACAATAATTACTTCACCATCATGTACGATGTAATGAACATTACGTTGATAAAGGAAATGTGCACGAATTGCAGCAGACACATGATGAACGAGATTTAGATTTGATGGTGAATATAAGCTTTCGCCTTCAGCCAACAAGCCCATTTTAATCAATTCATCTTCAACAGTTTCATAACCGACTTCAGTCATTTCAACTTGGCGTTGCTTTTCATCAATCCAGAAATGACCGCCATCTGCGACTTTTTCTTCTTTTTGAGCATGCAACTTCGGTGGAATACTATTGATTGCAACATAAAGCTGTGATGAGTCATCACTTTGACCCGAAATAATCAACGGTGTACGTGCTTCATCGATCAAGATCGAATCGACCTCATCGATAATCGCATAAATCAAACCACGTTGCTTTTTCTCAGCCATAGAGAAAACCATGTTATCGCGCAGATAATCGAAACCAAATTCATTATTGGTACCGTAAGTAATATCTGAACGATATGCTTCAGCTTTCTCTATCGGTGATTGCATCGAATAGATTACACCAACGCTTAAACCCAAGAACTCATAAAGCGGACGGTTTAATTCAGCATCACGTTGTGCCAAGTAATCGTTGACCGTGATGACATGAACACCTTGCTCACTAATTGCATTTAAATATACAGCCAAAGTACCCATCAGGGTTTTACCTTCACCTGTACGCATTTCTGCAATTTTTCCTTCATGCAAAGTAATACCACCAATGAGCTGCACATCATAATGACGCATACCCATGACACGTTTTGCTGCTTCACGACACACCGCAAACGCTTCTGGCATTAATTTATCTAGGCTTTCACCTTTCTTATATCTTTGTTTGAATTCTTCAGTTTTTGCAGATAAGTCTGCATCGCTGAGTGCAGATGTCGTCGGCTCGAGCGCATTAATCTTATCGACAATTTTACGCATACGTTTTAGTTCGCGCTCGTTTTTAGTACCGAAGATTCCTCCGATCAGACTTGCCAACATATAAACTCTCTAAATCTTTGTGAAATAAATTTTTCTCAGACGATATTATGGTGGTAGAAATTTGAAGTACAAGGGTTTTGCACAAATCCAATCAAAAAAATCTGACGATTAGTTCTAGCACGTATCAGCTAAGGCGCATTAATGTAGCAAATTTAACCGATATTTGCAGTGAGGTAGAGATCAATTATATGTTTTTTTTCATATGCTTCTTTTATTAATATCTATTTTCTTCATAAAGAAATACAAAAACACTATTTTTAATTATAAAAAAACTGGGTAATAGTAGTTTGGACGAGCCAAATAACAAACAACATTTTTAGATATTGAGGTTTCAAAATGACTTTACGATTAGGTGACATTGCACCAGATTTCACTCAGGAATCTAGTGAAGGTCCAATTAAGTTTTATGATTACTTGGGCGACAGTTGGGGTGTTTTATTCTCACACCCTGCCGATTATACGCCAGTATGTACCACTGAGTTGGGTTATACCGCAAAACTAAAAGATGAGTTTGAACAACGGGGGGTAAAAGCCATTGCCCTTTCAGTGGATGATGTGGAATCGCATAAAGGTTGGATCAACGACATCAATGAAACGCAAAATACCACTGTAAACTTTCCAATCATTGCAGACAAAGATCGTAAGGTGTCGACGCTGTATGATTTCATTCATCCAAATGCCAGTGAAACTCTCACCGTGCGGTCTTTAGTTATTATTGATCCCAATAAGAAAGTTCGCTTAATCATTACCTACCCTGCATCAACTGGACGTAATTTTAAAGAAATTCTACGTGTGATTGATTCATTACAACTGACTGACAATTATAAAGTTGCCACACCTGCAAATTGGCAAGATGGTGAAGATGTGGTCATTATCCCGTCGATCAAAGATGAAGCGGAGCTGAAGCAACGCTTCCCAAAAGGTTATACGGCGGTTAAGCCCTATCTTCGTCTTACTCCACAACCCAATAAATAATATACAATATTGAATTTTTTAGAATAAAGCGATTAACTTCAAAAGATCACATAGCAATTTTATGTGATCTTTTTTTACATCCTTTTGTTATAAAAAAATATTTTCAATACACTTTAAAAAACACTTCAAACAACAATAAAATCATTAAAAAATATAAAAGACACCGAAGTGCCTTTTATGATCAAAGATCAGCGAACAAATATTATGCAGGAATACGTAAAACTTGTCCTGGGAAAATATCATCCGCATTTTTTAACAAAGGGCGGTTCGCTTCAAAAATTTTATTATATTGGTTGGCATCACCATAAAATTCTTTTGAAATTTTAGACAAATTATCACCTGATTTAACCGTATAAAACTTACTTTCAGGTTCAGGTGTTGCAACTGTCATTTGGTCATCAACTTGCGCAACATGATCAATGTTTCCCACAGCAAGAATGATTTTCTCTTTATCTGCCTGAGTTTGTACTTGACCATGAATTGTCGCCAAATCAGAAGCACCGTTATAACTTACGGAAAGTCCTGTTACTGGTAAACCTAACGCTTTAATGTGTCCCAATAACTTATTGGCTATTTCTTGTGCAGATGGTTCTGATGGCGTTGCTGGTGCTGCTTGTGGCTCAGCTGGTGCTGTATTTTTCTTACCAATTCCTTTAATAAAATCAAAAAGACCCATATTTAGTACTCCATATCATTATTGAAAATTGTTTTACTGAGAATGTATTACTGTGAACTGTTATACAAATTTACGAACTCTATTTTTATAGCTAAAAAGTATCAGGATGTGCGTTGTCATTGGTGATAAAAAGGTAACGATATGTAACCAATGTTTTGATTTTAAACTTATTTAGTTGTTATTAATGGTTGAGTCATCGCCAATCAAAGATTCGCTCGAAACCCTAACTTCAGGCATAAAAAAACCACCCAAAGGTGGTCTTTTTACGTATAACAACACCGTGTTATACAATCAACACATTAACCAAGTTTTTTAGTTACATAGTCGATAGCTGATTGAACAGTTGTGATTTCGTTAGAATCTTCATCTGGAATAGTGATGTCGAAGTCATTTTCGAAAGACATAACAAGTTCTACTAGGTCTAGAGAATCAGCACCCAAATCATCCATGAAAGATGCTTCGTTTTTGATTTCTTCAGCTTTGATACCTAATTGTTCTGCAACAGCTTGTTTAATGCGTTGTTCGATATCGCTCACAGGAATTCTCCTCATTGCTTGTGGCGGCTTTTAATTGCCTGATAGTTTAATTGAATATTTACTTTTTTCAAAGTTTATACATCGCATTACGCCATGTATAAACCACCATTTACGTGTAATACTGTGCCTGTAATGTAACTGGCTTTGTCAGAAGCCAAAAAACTTACTGCATTTGCAATATCTTCTGGTTGACCAAATCGATTTAACGCAACTTGATCACTCATTTTTTTGCGAATATCTTCACTCAACTGCTCAGTCATTTCTGTTGCAATAAAACCTGGTGCAATACAGTTGACTGTAATCTGACGGCTTCCCATTTCTTTTGCGAGACTGCGACTGAAAGCTTCAATCCCTGCTTTTGCAGCAGAATAGTTGGCTTGCCCTGGATTAGCAAAATGTGCAACAACAGAACTAATATTGATAATGCGTCCAAAGCGAGCTTTGGTCATACCTTTCAATACACGTTTAGATAAGCGGAATACAGCTTTTAGATGGATATTGAGAATATCGTCCCAATCCTCTTCAGACATACGCAACAATAAATTGTCTTTGGTAATTCCAGCATTATTCACCAGTATCATCACTGAACCATATTTTTGTTCAATGTCTGATACCAATGCATCAATTGCTGCACCATCACGTACATCTAGTAATGCACCAGCACCATTTTCAGCAAAAACTGTTGAAAGTTTTTCTGCACCCGCTGCCGATGTTGCTGTACCTACAACAAAATAACCATCTTGAATTAATTGCTGAGCGATGGCAGCACCAATCCCTCGGCTCGCGCCTGTCACTAATGCGACTTTGCGTTCTTGTGTCATGCAATTTTCCCTTCAGCCACTAAGATAGCATTCAGTGCATCTTCCATACGACTTTGTGTATCGAGTGGAAATGCTTTTTCGATATTTGGTAAACGTTTTGCTAAATTCGCCAATACATTCCCTGGACCACATTCAGCAACATACTGAATGCCTTGGTCTTGAATGAATTGCATGGTTTTAGTCCACTGTACTGACTGATACAACTGTGCTGTTAACGCTAAGCGCAATTGGCTTGTATCTGTCGCGATTCCAGCATTGACATTTTGTATTACAGGAATGCTTGGTAGCTCAATGGCAGTTTGTTCCAAAGCTTCTGCAAACTGTACAGCAGCAGGTTTCATTAGAGAACAATGTGATGGTACAGATACAGGTAATGCAATTGCTTTACCGCCGTTTTCTTTCGCAACGATCATGACAGCTTCGACTAGAGTTTTGTCACCTGCGATAACAACTTGACCTTGCGCATTATAGTTTGCAGCTTCAACAGAACCACGACCTTGCACATTGGCTTGCTCGCACAATTCAAGTACTTTCGCATCATCTAGACCGAGAATGGCGGCCATTGCGCCTTGCCCCTGAGGCACAGCGCTTTGCATCAATTTACCGCGTAAATTTACCAACTTGACTGCATCTGCCAAAGTCATCGACTCTGCAGCAACTAAAGCACTGTATTCGCCTAATGAATGACCTGCGAGGTATTTTGGTACAACACCACCAAGATCTAACCATACACGCCATAAAGCAATACTTGCTGTCAATAAAACAGGTTGGGTATTTTCAGTTTGATCTAAACCTTCACCGCTTTGTGCAATGTGCCATAAATCAAAACCGATGGCATCTGATGCTTCAGTAAAGGTTTCTTGTACACCACTAAACTGTTCTGCAAGTTCAGCAAGCATACCCACTTTTTGTGAACCTTGACCTGGAAACAAAAATGCAGTTTTTGTTGCTTGAGCTGCTTGTTCGAATCGTTTGGCAGACATATAAAAAGTCCCTTATTTAATCTTGATCGTTTCCGATGGCGCAATTTTACATTAAAAAAAAATTAATTTAATTGCGAAATACAACAAAAAAACCAGTCATTCAAAACAAAAAAAGGGAGCTTTCGCTCCCATTTTTTACTAAGCTTGCGCTTAATACTTACCAATTATTCAGCATCAGCTGCTTTAGCGAATAATTGACGACCACGGTAGAAACCATCTTTAGTCACATGGTGACGACGGTGAGTTTCACCAGTAGTTTGGTCTACAGTTAGTGCATTCTCGGTTAAAGCGTCATGTGAACGGCGCATGTCACGGCGAGAGCGACTTTTACGGTTTTGCTGAACGGCCATGATGGCTCCTTACAAATCGAAAAAATGGATCAGAACAAATTCGGTTGTCTTAACTTAACAGTATAACACAAAATTTAGTTAAGTTTACCCTTCAAACCTGCCAAAACTTCAAACGGATTATCCCGTTTTTCTTCAACAGTGTCCTGAACGGCTGGTTGGTGCTTATGTTCACAAGCATCATGCTTAGGAGACAGAGGCATCAACAATAACAATTCATCTTCTAAAAGTGCAAGTAAATCAACAGTTGCAGGAGTATTGGTTAAATAATCCCCTTTAATTGTTGCTTCACTTTCACCTAGTACGATGAAATCAGCATCCTCATCCAAGCGCTCTATCAGTGACTCATCATCTATTAAAGCTAAATGGAAATCAGAAACTAGTGTAATTTCAACAGAATCCAGACAACGCTGACATTCCATTGGAACTTTAGTATCTACATGACCATCTAGCCAAACAATACGATGATACGCATCCATTGATAGCTTACAGTCTATATTGATCAATTGATCATCAATTGATCCAACAGCTTCACGGGAAATACGAACAAAGCGAGACAATGGCAGGGTACCTGACCATGTAAAGCCTTGTTCAGCCCATTTAAACGGCTCTATCTGTGCCGGAAAGGTATTTGCTGACATAATTAAGGCGGCAATTCTACAAATTCATAGGTACTCTGTCAAAGATTAAGATACAATTTTGTACTTATTTAGACAGATCTCTTGAGTAATACAAGCCATGCATCAGTTGCAGCCGCAACCTGAAGTCACTACTTCATTACAATTCAATACGCATTCAACTTCTGAAAACATATTGCAAGCCGCCGATGTGCAACGCTTATCATGGGCTAACTTACAAACAGAAGTACAACACGTTGATTGGCTTATCTTACACTTTAATCACTGGTTTTCCCACCTAAATGTGACGCTTGTTCGTGGTGATTTTGAACCAGAGTATTTCCCTGCTAGCGAACACAGCCCTGCCCGTATTCAGTTTGCACATGGTTTTTTCAACAGTGCTCTGCATGAAATCAGTCATTGGAGCATTGCCGGAGAACAACGCCGTTTATTGCCTGATCTCGGTTACTGGTATGCACCCGATGGTCGTACAGCTGAACAACAAGCCTTATTTGAGCAAGTTGAAATCAAGCCTCAAGCCATTGAATGGTTATTTTCCAAAGCATTTGGACGAAAATTTCGAGTTTCGCTGGATAATCTGACTGGTGAAGGTGGTGACGGCTCGACATTTAAAGACAATGTCTATGTACAAGTTCAGGAATTTTTTTCGGGTAAAGCCAAACTTCCACGCGATGCAAAACATTTAATTCAGTGTATTTGTCTATGTACTCGAGGTGGCAAAACATTACAAAGCACTGAATTTAATCGTAACGATCTTGATTAAACCCGTAATTTTTTTAAAACATTGATTGCAACGATTTACTTTCCCAAGTAATAATTGAATTAACAATAAATCAGGAGAATAAATATGCTGCATTTAAGAGTACATCCTGACAATCCTCAACCACGTTTAATCAGCCAAGCAGTCGAAAGAATTCGAGCAGGTGATGTTGTGGTTTACCCAACTGATGCCGCTTATGCAATCGGCTGTCAAATTGGAAATAAAAGTGCAATGGAGCGTATTGCTCAGATCCGCGGTCTAGGGGCAAAGCATCAGTACGCGATTATCTGTGCAGATTTATCTGATATTGCAACCTATGCCAAAGTAGACAATGCAATGTATCGTCTACTTAAAGCCAATACCCCAGCCGTAACCACATATATTTTACCCGCAACCAGTGAAGTTCCACGACGCTTGATGCATCCCAAGAAAAAAACTATCGGCTTACGTGTTCCAAGTAATCCCGTCTGTCAGATACTATTAAAAGAGTTGGGAGAACCCTTACTGACCAGTACTTTGATTTTACCTGGTCAAGATGCACCAATGGATGATCCCTACGATATTGAACAATTACTGGAAAAACGTATTGATGTGTTTATTGACAGTGGTTTAGGTACCTTAACCACCACTAGTATCGTTGATTTATCAGGAGCGAACCCTGAAATTATTCGTCGTGGTGTAGGCGATGTAAGCGCTTTTGAGTAAGCTCCAAACTGCATTTAATCGCCGATACGTGATTAAAGAATCAAGGCTTGATAGAAGTAAGATGCGATGGATTTATTCACCACGTTATTAAATATTAATAACGTACAAAATGATCAAATTTTCTTTATTGAAAAGCCTTGGACACCTGAATCACAAGTTACTGTGTTACATGTCTCTTTCGCTAAAAAATCCCTTAGCAAAAAAATTTCAGTTCTATCTAGTAGTCAAAGAACTAAAACACTTAGTCTTGCAGTTTGAAACTCGAAATGTTTGCTTAATAGAGCTGTGCTATTTAATTATCGAACATGTCCTTGAAAAAAATAAAATTATTCAACATCTTTAAAACTTAGATTAAATATGAAAAAAATTCTTTATGTCTTGGTCATTATTCTTGGATTACTTATCAGTTATCCCTTTATTAAATCACCTAATGTTCGTATTTATCATGAAGAGCATGAAATCATTTTAGAAAACATTTTCTTAGGTGAGTATTATTTAGGTTTCAATAAACTAAAAATTCAATCTATACAAAATCATACCCTTATTTGTGAAATTGAACACCCTCACATTCTTTACCCTGCAGATCGGCAAAAGATTAATACTCATCAAGTAAGCATTCATCAAGCAAATAATAAGCAACAGATCAGACTCAAAAAAGGGATCAATGATGAACTGAGTATTTGGGGAAGCGCATTTCAACACCCCACAGTAAAACCGTGCCTATTAAAAAATGAAACTTATATTGTTTCAATCTGGGGAAACAACGGCTCTGGTTTTTCAACACGTAAACGCTTAAAAATCTTCATTCCATGAGCTGTGATTTGAGCTCTATTAAACACAACAATTGTATTTTTAGATTGGTATTTTTCTCAATTCAGTTTATAAACAAAGCACAATCCTAAAAACAAATGCTTAATTATGATTTATAAGGTACATCATTTACATTGTGGAACCATGTGTCCGATGTGTGCACCACTATACGGACAAAAAGGTTTGTATGGAAAAATGGTGTGTCATTGCCTATTGATTGAAACAGACAAGGGGCTTGTTTTGGTCGATACCGGTTTTGGGATGCAAGACTACCTTCACCCACAAACACGTTTAGGTAAAGCTTTTACTAAAATAAGTGGCATACAAGCTGATTTCAATCTCACAGCCATTTCTCAAATTCAACAATTGGGTTTTAAACCATCCGATGTTCAACATATTTTGGTCAGCCATTTAGACTTAGATCATGCAGGTGGTATTTCAGACTTTCCCAATGCCACGGTTCACATCTTATCCAGTGAGTTTAATGCTGCACAAAAACTTTCAGTCATGAATAAATTGCGCTATCGACCACAACAATTTAAAAATCATCGCTACTGGAATTTTCTTGAACCTATAAATGGCGAAGCATGGTTTAACTTCCAAAAAGTTCAAGGTTTTAATATTTTCAATGATGAAATTTTATTAATTCCTTTAGTCGGTCATACTGTAGGACATTGCGGTATAGCGATCAAACAACAAAAGAGATGGTTATTGTTCTGTGGCGATGCTTATTTTAATCATCTAGAACTCAACCCTAAGAATAAATTACGCGCGCTCGACAAAATTGAATATCTCCTAGCAGAAGATAATACATTGCGCTTAAAAACATTATCACAACTGCAACAGCTTGCACAGAATAAAGCAAAAATTGAAATTATCTGTGCCCACGATCCTGTTGAACTAGACCGATATTTAAAACATGCTTAAATCTCAATTATTACGTTATACCACTATCTTCGCACTCAGCGTACAGCTTTCAGCATGTATGACAACAGCTGCACTTCCAGATCATGAGCGCCCAAAACAATGGGGAACTATTGTTGCTCCACAGTATAATTTTTATCGAATCAGTGACACCGTTTTTCGTAGTGAACAACCCAGTGCTGAACTTATTCCTGAGTTAAAAACCAATCATATTGATGTCGTTATTAATTTAAGAAGTCACAATAAAGATAAAACCGTCTTTTCAAAACAAAACTTTCAATTGGTTCATATCCCGATCAATACTTGGGCAATTGATCGTCATGATCTACTCAATGTCATGAAAACAATTCAAATCGCAAAAGCCCAAAACCAGAAGGTTTTAATCCATTGCTATCATGGTTCTGATCGTACTGGGGCAAGTGTTGCAATGTACCGAATTATTTTTGAGAACTGGTCTGTGAAGGATGCTTTAAATGAAATGAAGCATGGCGGTTATGGCTTCCATCCAATCTGGGGCAATATTGAAAAACTTTTTACCCCTGAAAATATAAAATGGATCCGTGAGCAACTCGCGAATCCATCTTTAACCACAAAGACCTAATTCATAGCGTTTAACGTCGGTCTAGAGGTACCCACTCGATTACCCAAGCCGACTTCATGCCTAGACTCGCATCAGAATTGATCTTCTTACGTGCTGAATCAGCAGTCTCTCGATCTTTCGATGGTCCAACCATAATACGAATACCTTTTGAGGTTGGACTCTTAGTCACTTTGTAGCCCTTGGCACGTAGTTTAGCAGCGACAGCATCTGCATTGGCTTCATTGGCGGCAAGCGCAACTTGTACCATCCATTGCTTATCACCATTTTCAAGCAAATCACGTGCTTTTTCAGCTTCCGCTTTTTTCTTTGCTTCTTCTTGTGCTCTATGTTTTTTATCCGCTTCTACTTTCTTGTCTTCCGCTTGCTTTTTCTCAGCAGCAGCTTTCTTTTCAGCATCTAGCTTACGTTTTTCATCTGCTTTTTGTTGTTCTTCTAATTTACGTTTCTTGTCTTCAGCGGCTTTTTTATCTGCTTCTGCGGTAGCTTGACGCTTCTGCTCAGCTAACTTTTTTTCAGCATCGGCTTTTTGCTTTAATTGAGCATTTTGCTGTTCAAGTTTTTTCTGCTCTGCTGCTTTCTGTTGCGCTTTGGCTTTTTCATCCTGTACCAGCTCAGGAGGAATATCAGCCCCTTCCTGTGCTGCCGCAGCAGCTGCACCACGTCTTGCATTTGCAGCGGCATACTCTTCAGCTGCTTTACGTGCAGCATCTGCTTCTGCCTGTTGTTGCGTACGTAAAAAATCAGCTGCTTTTGCTTCTTGTTCAGCAACCGCTTTTTCACGGGCACGCTTCTGCTCTTCTAACAGACGTTTTTCAGTCGCAACGTCGACAGTCAACGGCTGCAATTGTACAGGCTCACCTGCAGGTGTCGCTTTATTTTGCTGAGCTTGGCTTGTCGGCTGTGTCTCTACTTGGCTTTGGTGGATTTCTTCTTTACCTTTTAGAAGCAATGCCGCCAATAGAACACCACCACTTAATAAAACAACACCACCCATCCAGCGTTGTTTGTTATTCATTGACATTCGTCTAAATACTCCCAGACCGCTTCTAAGGTATGGAATGAACCACACACCAAAATCAGCTGATTATTATTGGTTTCTGCAAGCGCTGATTGAAATGCTGCTTGTACACAATCAAACTGTTCAACTGTCTCATACTGTAAAGCAGTTTGTAATTGTTCCAATGATGCCGCACGAGGCACAGTTAATGGTGCAATTTTCCACTTTAATACAGTATTTTTCAACAACTTGACCACAGAATCTACATCTTTGTCGGACAACATTGAAAAAACAGAGACAACTTCTGTGTACTGTTTATTGTATTCTAGGAATTTTCGCAATTGCTTTAACAAAAATTCTACACCATGCGGATTGTGTCCCGCATCAAAAATTACTGTTTTATCGTGTATTTTTCTAATCTCAAAGCGCCCTGACAATTGTGCGTTCAGGATACCTTGCGAAATCGCCTGTTGTGAAACTGTTAAACCACTCACCAAAATTGCAGCGACAGCCGCAGAAATATTTTCCAGTGCCAAGTGTCCCAAAGGAAGTTTTAAAGTCGTTCCTGAGCTTGCAAAATTCCAAGATTGGCCATCTTCTGAGTTATCATAAAAATAATCGTGGTTTAACGCATATAGCGTAGCATTGGTTTCTTGTACTTTATGTTGTATAGCTTGTGGTATGTCTTGTGCACCCGCAAAAATAACGGGGATATTTGCCCGAATAATGCCCGCTTTTTCAAAAGCAATTTTTTCAATCGTATCGCCAAGCCAATCGGTATGGTCTAAGCCAATATTGGTAATCACAGCCACATCTGGATCAATCACATTGACCACATCCAGACGACCACCAAGACCAACTTCAAGTACCCAAACATCACATTGTTTTTGTTTAAAAATAACAAATGCAGCCAAAGTTGTGGCTTCAAAAAAAGATAAAGATAAATCACAAATACGGCGGGCTTGATCAACCGCAACAAAAGCATCAATCAAAGTTTGATCATCAACTTCTTGTCCAGCCAGTTTAACCCGCTCATTAAAACGATAAATATGTGGAGACTGGTATAAACCAACATTCAATCCTTGGGCATTGAGAATCGCAGCGAGTGTAGTTGTGGTTGAACCTTTGCCATTTGTTCCCGCAACGGTAATCACTTTGGCTTTGGGGTTAATCACTCCAAGTTGTTCTGCCACAGGAATCACGTGCTCTAAGCCTAAATCAATCCCTGTAACGTGAACATGGCTCCAATAATTGAGCCATGTTTTTAAATCATCAGTATTTAAAGGTGCTGTTTGGTTGTTCAAGGCAAATTCATCAGTTTCGCTACAATACGATATACAGTATCACGTAATGCGTGACGATGAACAATTTGATCGATTACACCATGATCAAGCAAAAATTCCGCACGTTGGAATGGTTCTTCCAGCTTCTCACGTACAGTTTGTTCAATCACACGTTTACCTGCAAAGCCAATCATCGCTTTAGGTTCAGCAATATGTACATCACCTAACATTGCCAATGATGCTGTTACACCACCATACACAGGATGGGTTAATACCACGATATAAGGAAGATGCGCATCTTTCATTTTTTGAATCGCCGCAGAGGTACGCGCCATTTGCATCAAAGACAACATGCCTTCCTGCATACGAGCACCACCTGAAGCAGCAAAACAAATCAGTGGTTGCTTGTCTTTAATCGCTTTTTCAGCAGCTTGTACAAAACGGTCACCGACCACAGTACCCATTGATCCAGCCATAAAGTCGAATTCAAATGCGCATGCAACCATTGCAATATTTTTAACTTGACCTTGCATCACCACAAGGGCTTCAGTTTCACCTGTTTTTTCCTGCGCTTCTTTAATACGCTCTGGATAAGGCTTGCTGTCTACAAAATGCAGAGGATCTTTTGCAGCAAATTCTTGACCAAGTTCAGTGGTCACATTATCAAAAAACCAATTTAAACGATCACGTGCTTTCATTTTCAAATGTTCATCGCATGATGGACAAACATAAGCATTGAAAGACATTGCAGTACGAGTCACGAGTGCATGACATTCAGGGCACTCAATGGTTGGTTCTGTAAACGTCGCTTTGAGTTTTTGTTGTTGGTCAGGCATATGAATGCCTGGAACTGTACGATCTGTCCACGGCGTTGTTGCGCTGAGGATTTTCCCTGATTTCACTTCTTGATTCATACTAACTCATCGAGCGCGGCTCGAAGCTCCTTGACTTTATTCACTGCTGCTTCAACAGCTTGTTCTGGTGCAAGATTTGCAAATGGTTTGACAAAAGCACTTCCGACAATCACTGCATCAGCAACTTGACCTACTGCTTTTGCAGAAGCGGCATCACTAATCCCAAAACCTACCCCAACTGGAATATCGGTAAAGGTTTTGATTTTTTCAATACGTGCTGCAACTTCCGTTGTATCCAATGTTGCTGCACCCGTTACGCCTTTTAAAGACACATAGTAAATAAAGCCACTTGCTTGTTTCACTACATGCTGAATACGTTCATCGGTAGAGGTTGGTGCAAGCAAAAAGATTTGATCCATATTGTACTTTTGCAATACTTCATCTAAATCTTGTGCTTCTTCAGGTGGTAAATCCACAAGAAGTACCCCATCAACACCACAGTCATTCGCATAAGCCACAAACTTTTCATAACCAATCACTTCAACAGGGTTTAAGTACCCCATTAAAACAACCGGCGTTGTCGTGTCTTTTTGGCGAAATTCTTTAACCATATTCAAGGCATCAAAGGTATTTGTACCCGCAGCTAAAGCGCGCTCTGCTGCAAGTGCAATCACTGGACCATCTGCCATAGGATCGGAAAATGGCAATCCAAGTTCAACTACGTCTACGCCTGCTGCAACCATTTGATGTAACAATGGTACGGTTACATGTGGTTGAGGATCACCCGCCATAACATAAGAAACCAAAGCCTTACGCTGTTGAGATTTAAGCTGTGCAAAACGAGTGGCTAAACGTGACATAGGATTGTACATTCCTTGAATTGTTCAAACTTGAGGAGTTTTTAGATCATTAAACGCCAGTAAACAAACTCAAAATAGATTTATTTACGGTTTAATCATCCAAATGTATAAATACAAGACACTGCATTGTAACGCTATTTTTTACTCAAAGGATAGAGTCACATAGTCGCTCTCGCATATCTTGTTTTATATCACAAATAATAAAACAACCCATGGATACATTTAGCGCTATTTTCAAGTTGAGGACAATGATCAAAGCTACCTATTTTCAAGCTTGTGAAAAAATATCAATATAAGTAAAAAATAAAGTTAAATCATAATCCTATAACTAAAAACCTTATCACCCACATTACTTAATTATTTTTCAGAAATTGCAAAAGCTGTTTATACTAGTCAGGATTCTGATTTTTTATCTCCTCTTATGACCACACATTCTCAGGCTAAAGTGCAAGCCAGCGTGCTTGCGCTCTTGCCGCTTATTGTTTTTTTAGCCATTTTTTTAGGCAGTGGTATTTATCACACGATCATTGGTACTGAATTTGCTTTTTATCAAGTGAAAGCCCCTATTGCTGCTCTTCCTGCAATTATTTTAGCCATCCTGCTGTATAGAGGGAAAATCAATGCCGCTATAGAAACATTTTTGCATGGTGCAAGCCATCCCAATTTAATTTTGATGTTTATGGTCTTTATGCTTGCAGGGGCCTTTGCCAGCGTAACCAGTGCAATCGGTAGTGTGGACTCCACTGTTCAATTTGGTTTATCAATTATTCCATCTGAATTTGTCCTTCCGATGCTTTTCATCATTTCAGCATTTATTGCCACAGCAATGGGAACATCGATGGGAACCATTGCAGCATGTGCACCGATTGCTTTTGGTTTTTCTCAAGCAACGGACATTCAACCTATTTATGCAATTGGTGCTGTGGTCAGTGGGGCAATGTTTGGTGATAATTTGTCCATGATTTCAGACACCACCATTGCAGCTACTCGAAGCCTAAATGTAGAACTGCGTGATAAATTTCGGGTAAATATCTGGATTGCACTTCCTGCTGCGATCATCACCATATTAATTTATATTTTGACCAGCCATCATGCACAAACTATTGAATATAAAAGTTATAACCTATGGCTTATTTTGCCTTATGTAATCGTATTCTTTTTAGCATTTACACGTTTGCATGTGCTTGCAGTACTGACCATTGGAATAGTACTTTCTGGTTGTCTTGGCATCATTGAAAATCCTGAATTTACCCTGCTTAAATACAATGCCGCTATTTATGATGGTTTTGTTGGTATGTTTGAAGTTGCCTTACTTTCTATGTTCTTAGGTGGTTTATCTGCCATTATGCAAAAAGAAGGGGGGTTAGAATGGTTAATTCAACATATTTATGCCTTAACCCGCCGATTTAAAATCGGTCAGCAACATGCGGGAGAAATTGGAATTAGCTTTCTTGTGGTTTTCTCAAATGTGTTTGTTGCAAATAATACGGTTGCCATCATCTTATCTGGAGACATGGCAAGAGAAGTTGCCAAAGAATATGCTGTTGATCCCAAACGTGCAGCCGCATTTATGGATATTTTCTCTTGTGTGGTTCAGGGTTTGATTCCATACGGCGCTCAACTTTTACTTGCATGCTCAATTGCCAAACTGTCCCCTGTTGAACTAATTGGTTCAATTTATTATTGTTGGGTATTGGCGATATTTGCAGTATTGGCAATCGTATTTAGATTTCCTAAGTTAAAAAGAACTTGAAACCATGTTAAATCAGGGTTTTAAAAACCAATTCAACAATCAGATCAACCAGCGCTTTGTACATAAATTAAAAAAATACAATCATACTAAGCACTTTGATCGCAGTAACGCGATCTAAGGTGCTTGACTTTTGAAGCTAACTTTATTTGCACTGGTTTTTTATGTTGACTTCAACTTTTGTTTTTTCTCTAATAAGGTTTGCCCACTAAAAGCCTTATATGCTCTGGTTAAAGCAGACTGATCTGAATAACCTAAATGCATTGCAATTTCACTGAATGGCATTTGGCTTTCCAATAAAAATTCAGAACGTTTCATTCGCTCAATTTCTACAATTTTCTTAAACGATGTCTGTAAGTCACTTAACTGTCGTTGTAAAGTCCGTGTAGATATATGAAGTTCTTGAGTGAGTTCTTCTATTTTTGGTGCTTGTTGTTTTAATTTTAAATATTCCGCCACAATCAAATGTAAGCGTTGAGCAATGGTTTCATAACGAGGTTTAGACGCAATGGCCTCCTCTGCCTGCTTGACCAACAACTGCATTAAGGATGGATCTGCCTGTTGGATTTTTAAATTTAAACCTGCTGAGGCTAAGACAAAACTGTATTGCGGTTGATGGAAAGAGACTTCACAGTCGTAGAACTTTTGATAATGATACATTGCCATTTGTGGTGCATGAGCAAAACGCACCGCATGTAATGGAAATTGATTTGGCGGTACAATTTTACGTGCGAGATGCATCATTAACGCATTGGTAAATTCATTTATAAGAATGTATTTTTCATGATGAAAGGGCCAAATTAAATGTACATATTCCCCCTTGAGCCGCATTTGCATTGGAATAACTTCATCACCATCAATCACCAAACGGCTAAAACGCATAATATTTTGTAACGCTTCTGCGACAGTTGTACTTCGCGATGCCATATAGCCCAAAACCCCAAAATGTTCAGGTCGAACATATTCTGCCATTTCAAAAACAATCTGAGGACAATCTAGCACTTGTTTGGTTTTTTCAATCAGTTGATGAAAGAAGAAATAGGAAGATTGTGTATCAATCGGCTGCGATAGAATTTCAATTAAATGTTTTTTTTCATCCGCTTGTAAGAAATCAAGGGTCGCAAGATCAATCCCTTGTTCAGACAAATACATCTGCCAGAGATGAAAATAACCATTAGGGATCTGTAATTCATGCATAGTCTTGCACTCTTTTATGATCATTAAAGTAAAAAACTGACATTCCAAATTTTCATTTTGTCGTAAAATGTATAAAAAATGGCAATATCTGTCAAAACAAACTTGCAAATTCCCGACATACTGAATTCATCAACAGCAATGCAAGTAAAATAAAATGAATGCATTAGTTAAATATCAGGTCGATCCTGTGGTTCGAACCAAGCTCAACTTTAAACTTGAAGAAGTACCGCGCTTCTGGTTTGGAGGAGATCCATTCCGCACGCGACTATTTGACGCACTAAGTCTTACCTTCCCAGATGGTGAGCGCTATTTCATTGAAAGTGTCCGTCTATTTCGTGATAAAATCACCGATCCAGATTTACAACAACGTGTTGCGGATTTTATTCGTCAAGAAGCACAACATGGCATTGCCCATGACAAAATGAATCAAGTCATGAAAGATCAAGGCATGCCTGTTGATCAATTTATCCAGTTTTTAAGTAAAATTTTTAAATTTGAACTGACTCAGCGCTCGCCTCAATACAATATTGCTATGACAGCAGCAGCAGAACACTTAACTGCTTTGATGGCAGAAACATTTTATCGCCATAAAGTAACGCTATCTGAAGCACATCCTTATGTACGAGCGTTACTGGCATGGCATTCTATTGAAGAAATGGAACATCGTGATGTTGCTTTTGATGTCATGAAACAGGTTGGAGAAGTGCCAGATAACTTACGTCGATTTGCTTTAGCCTTTACCACAATAATGATGTTCAACTTTACCCTATACCGTGCCAATATCATGCTTAAACATGATGGATTCAGCCGTATAGAACGTTTAAAAATGGCAACACAAGGATTACCTTGGTTCTTCGGTAAAAAAGGGATTTTATCTGCAATGAAAGGTGAATATTTGGACTGGTTTAAAAAAGATTTTCATCCTAGTCAACACCCTGTAATTCGACAATATCAAGTTTGGGTCGATACGATGGCTGAAACCAATGATCCTATTCAAGCAGGTGAAGCATTTTGGCAGGCTGGATTATAGCCGTCTTGATATAAACTGATCAGTTCTGTCTTGAATAAGGCTTTGAACTGAATAATGCGAGAAATAAAACAATGAATGCATATGTAAAACACCAAGTTGATCCTGTGGTTCGCAACAATTTAGATTTTAGATTGAATGAAGTTCCACGCTTTTGGTTTGATAATGACCCTTTTCGTACCCGTATGTTTGATGCCCTGAGTTTGACCTTTCCTGTAGGGGAAAGATATTTCATTCAAAGTGTTCGGGCACTGCGTGACAAAATTACCGATCCAAATTTACAGCAACGTGTCACAGATTTTATTCGACAGGAAGCACAGCATGGTATTGCACATGACAAAATGAATGAAGAAATGCTGCACCAAGGCATGCCTGTTGACCAGTTTGTAAAATTTATGAGTGCGCATTTCGAACATATACTCAAACATCGTTCCAAACAGTACAACATTGCTATGACTGCCGCAGCAGAGCATCTCACAGCGTTAATGGCAGAAACTTTTTATAGTAAAAGGGAAACTTTAGCCGATGTTCATCCTTTTGTGCGGGCCCTATTTGCTTGGCATGCAATTGAAGAAATGGAACATCGAGATGTTGCTTTTGATGTCATGAAACAGGTTGGAGAAGTCCCTGAAAACTTACGTAAATTTGCGCTTGCCTTTGTCACTTTACAAATGTTTGGATTTACCTTCTACCGTGCCAATGTCATGCTCAAATATGATGGATTTAGTCGTTTCCAACGCGCTAAATTTGCTATCAAAGGCATTCCATGGTTTTTTGGGAAACAAGGTAAATTATCTGCAATGCGTGAACAATATCTAGACTGGTTTAAGCCTAATTTTCATCCTAGCCAACATCCTGTGATACGACAATATCAGGTTTGGATAGATGTGTTGGCTGAAACCAATGATCCTATTCAAGCCGGTGAAGCTTTTTGGAAAGCAGCTTTATAAAATTAAAAACCTTAGAGTCGGAACAGCTTTACCATTTAGCATAATGCTGTTCCAACAAACCATAGACTTGATTTAATTGAATACACTCACCAATTTCAGATTCTACAGTTCCACTAATACGTGATTGCCATTGACTAAACTGGCTTCCTACCAAACGTAAATTTAGATTTTCAAACCTACGCCAGCCTGTTTCCACTGTCAGATTTAATTTATGATCTAAAGAACGAATTGACCACACGTTTACATCTAACTTTTCAAAAAGCACATCTGCAACTGGGTATAGAATACCATTGACCCAAAGACAATTTTCATTGCCAAAACTCTCATTCACCCCTGAAGCTAGATTTAACCCTATACGATTTCCTTGCGTATCCCAAAAGTTACACGATAGCCAAAACCACGCTGTTTCTGGTCTTAAAAACCCACAAGTATCATCTAGAGATGCCAATGTTTTTTCATTAAAATCTATACGCACTTTATTTTTATTGATAAAGAAACCTTCTACAGCCAATGTTGTTTTTTTTTGCGTATAGGTCCAACCATTAATGCCGTTGGGGCTACATAAGCTTAAAGGTTCTGTTCCTGCACAGAAAATGCGGGCTTTTAACTGCTCTTCTCCACTTCTTGTCGCTCGAATATAACGCACACCATTCGCATGTTGCATTTCAAATTCAAAAGGTGACTTATTAAAGTGGCTTTGGCTGTATAAAGGTTGTTCATCTAAAGCTGTGCCACGCCCTAAGATTGTATTGGCATTCCATTCAAAAACGTCATTATTAGAATGGTCATATATATAAATAAAACCATGCCCAGCCCAACCAATATCTGCAATTGCGATACCAATTGAATAATGTTCATGCTGGATACCACAAAATTTAAATTTTTTATATTTTAAATGCTTACGCCAACCAGTTAATACTTTGCCATACGGTGTTTTGTAGATGTATTGATTGACATTAATCTTACTTGGAATATCTTTAAAACGCCCATAACGGGGTTGACCATTGCTTTGTATTAAATCCATGTGAATTCCCAATCCTTTTATAAGGGAAATATTAGACTTTAGTCGGTTCTTTGATTATTGCTATTTTTTTGAATATAGCAACACTATCTCACACCCAATCAATCCATTTTTATCATGATTAAACCTATCGACCATTTGGTTGATATGTTTAATATTACTTTGTAGCCCGCCACAGTTTTGTCTGAGGCTTGATATCTGAAATTTACAAGTAGATTAATACCAAACACCTAAGGGAATAAAAGGGAATAAAAACGATCAGGTATCACCCACCAACTCTTCACGCATCATGTAAACGACAAGAAAGGACTGAAATTCTAGGCACTATAAATGCTATTAAAGAGATAAGATACAATAACGATAGTTTCTTAAAAATGATTGAATAGATAATCACTACAATGATAAGCACACCCAACTGTATCCACATCAAGAACTTTTATTCATTATGGCGAGCGAGTTCAGAAAAGTTGATGTAGTTACTTAGATATTTTTAAACCAATCGATTGAATTATATTAATTTTTAGTTCTATTGTGTAATATTGATTTTCTCCGTTTATGTTATATATGTTAATAGAGTTTTTGCACTCAAGCTGTAGTCAATCTTAACGGGTTCTGCCTATTTTTCTCACACATTTATTTAATTAAAAGTTAAATCTAGTCAAAAAAAGAGGCGCTTGGCCTCTTTTTTAAATCATTGTCTAACCTAGAATTGACTCTTCATCTACAACTTTTAAAGCAATATATAAAATCAGATAATCTTTCCATGTGGAATTTGATCAATTAACTTTTGTGGTGCTTTAAAACGCTCGCCATATTTTGCTTCAAGCGTGTTCGCTCGAACTAAAGCTTTCTCTAAACCATATTGATTCAAAAATTGAATCGCACCTCCTGTCCATGGTGCAAAACCAATACCAAAAATTGAACCAATATTGGCATCAATCACAGATTCCAATACATTCTCTTCATAGCAACGTAAAGTATCTAAAGCCTGAACAAATAAGAAACGGTCAATCATTTCTTGTTCTGAAATATCAACATCTTTCTTCCAGTGACTTAAACCATCCCACAGATGCTTTTTGCCACCTTCTGGATACTCGTAAAATCCTGCTCCTGCAGCCTTTCCTTTACGTTCAAATGTATGAATCATGGTTTCAATGACATCATCTGCGCCTGAAAGTGGTAAGTCTTTACCTTCTGCTTGAAGTGCTTTACGAGTTTCTTTAGCAACATGTTCAGAAAGTGTGAGTGCCACTTCATCTTGAATTGCCAATGGACCAACTGGCATTCCTGCTTTAAGTGCAGCCATCTCAATACGCGCAGGATGCACACCCTCATGCAGCAAGCGTAAACCTTCTTGCACAAATGTACCAAACACACGGCTGGTAAAAAATCCACGACTATCATTGACTACAATAGGTGTTTTACCAATTTGTTGCACATAATCATAGGCTTTTGCCAAAGTTTCAGCAGAGGTATTTTTACCTTTGATGATTTCGACCAGTTGCATTTTATCGACAGGGCTAAAGAAATGTAGACCAATAAAATGCGTATCGTCTTTAGAAGCTTTAGCTAAACCTGTGATCGGTAATGTTGATGTATTGGAAGCCATAACACCATCATCTGCAAGAAATTGTTCCGCTTCTTGCGTCACTTTGGCTTTTAATTCTTGGTTTTCAAAAACCGCTTCAATAATCAGATCGCAGCCTTTTAAATCCTCTGCGGATGCAGTTGCTGTAATTAAACTTAAAACTTGATCACGTTTTTCAGCGGTCATACGACCTTGTGAAACACGTTTATCTAATAGTTTTTGGCTATATGCTTTACCCTTTTCAGCATTTTCAGTAGATACATCTTTTAGAACGACTTGAATACCTTTGATTGCTGTCGAATACGCAATACCAGCCCCCATCATGCCAGCACCAAGAACACCGACTTTGGTCGCTTGCCACTTGGCAATATTTTTAGGTCGGCTTACACCTGCTTTGATTGCATTCAAGCCGTGCCAGAATGTTCCAATCATATTCTTTGCAACTTGCCCTGTTGCAAGGTAAGTAAAGTAGCGCCCCTCTATACGGAAAGCTGTATCTACATCAACTTGGGCCCCTTCAACGGCAGCAGCCATGATCGCTTCAGGCGCCGGATAACAGCCCTTGGTTTTATCACGTAGCATTGCAGGAGCAATTGCGAGAACTTGAGCAACTGCAGGGGTTTTTGGGTCTCCACCCGGAATTTTATAACCTTTTACATCATAAGGTTGTTGTGATTTTGGATTGGCTTTGATCCAAGCAATCGCTTTATTCATCATGTCTTGCTCATTATCTGCAAGCTCATTGACTAAGCCTAGAGACTTGGCTTTATCTACTCCAAATTGCTTACCTTCCATGAGGAATGGGAATGCATTTTGCAAACCAAGCAAACGCACCATACGCACGACACCACCGCCGCCAGGAAGTAAGCCCAGTGTTACTTCAGGTAGACCTAATTTGGTTTTAGGATCATTTAAAGCAATACGATAATGACAACTTAAAGCAATTTCCCATCCACCACCTAATGCTGTTCCGTTAATTGCCGCAACCACAGGAACACCTAAAGTATCAATTGTACGAAGATCACCTTTTAGCTTTGCAGTCATATCAAAGAATTCAGTAGCATGTTCTGGCGTGGCCTCGATCAGCTCATCTAGATCACCGCCCGCAAAAAAAGTTTTTTTCGCAGAGCGATAAATCACACCTGTTAGGTCTGTTTCAGATTTAAGTTTAGAAACAATATTTTCTAAAGCCACACGAAAATCAGCATTCATGGTATTTGCAGACTGGTTGGGAGAGTCCATCGTTAAAATAACAATACCATCCGCATTTTTTTCATATTGAATTGCACTCATTATTATTCTCCTTATACCAACTCAATAATGGTCGCAATACCCATGCCACCACCTACACATAATGTTGCTAGACCACGTTTTTTACCTTGACGTTCTAATTCATCGAGTAACGTACCGAGAATCATTGCACCTGTTGCACCCAACGGATGCCCCATTGCAATTGCCCCCCCATTCACATTGACTTTTTCAGCTGGGACTTTAAGTTCAGTCATAAAGCGCATCACTACAGATGCAAATGCTTCATTCACTTCAAAGAGATCAATATCATCTATGCTAAGACCTGCTTTTGCCAACGCCTTACGCGCAGCAGGTGCAGGGCCTGTTAGCATGATGGTTGGATCTGTTCCAACCAATGCCGTTGCCAACACTTTTGCACGTGGTTTTAAACCTTGCTCTTTGACTGCTTTTTCAGAAGCAATCAGCACCACTGCTGCACCATCTACGATACCCGATGAGTTTCCAGCATGATGTACATGGTTAATTTTTTGCGCTTCTGGATATTGTTGTAATGCAATCGCATCAAAGCCCATTCCACCCATCATTTCAAAACTTGGATTGAGTTTTGCCAAGCCTTCAGCAGTTGTAGTTGGTTTAATGAATTCATCTTTGTCAAGAATCGTAACACCAGCTTTATCTTTAACAGCAACCACTGACTGATCAAAGCGACCCGCAGCCTGTGCAGCAGCAGCTTTACGTTGGGAGTTGGCAGCAAACTCATCCACATCTGTACGACTATAACCATCTAGCGTGGCAATTAAGTCCGCTCCAATCCCTTGAGGAACAAAATGTGATTTTAAATTTGTTTCAGGGTCTAACGCCCAAGGTCCACCATCAGAACCCATTGGAATACGTGACATAGACTCTACGCCGCCAGCAACAACAATGTCTTCCCAGCCTGAACGTACTTTTTGTGCAGCCATATTGACGGCTTCAAGACCTGAAGCACAGAAACGGTTGATTTGCACACCGGCAACATCATTGTTCCAACCTGCTGCAATTGCAGCAGTTTTAGCAATATCACCGCCTTGATCGGCAATTGGTGTTACACAACCCAGTACGATATCGTCTACTTTTGAAGTATCAAGCTGATGACGATCTTTCAATTCATTGAGCAATGTGGTTAATAATGTAATTGGTTTCACTTCATACAGTGAACCATCTTTTTTTCCTTTTCCGCGTGGTGTGCGAATGGCATCAATGATGTAAGCCTCGCTCATAGCTGTTCCTTCTTATGACTTCTAGGTTGTTATCTGCTTTGAGTGTACGTTATAAAGTTGAGAGTTCAATGACGAGAACGAAATAGTCAGTTGATATTTTTTGTCAATTGGCTGGTTCGTTCTGAATGGGAAAACGAAAACAAATCGCGTATTTCAATTAAGTGCCAATCTCATTGCACATCTGCTGTTACAAGAAAAACCACATGCAACTTCATACTCAAGTTTATGCTCAAGATAGAGAGGCATCTCAAGCGCATTGATCTTTTCAAAGCCTAATTTTTCATAAAATGGCCGATTCCAAATCACATCATGAAAGGTAGTTAATGTCACAGCATCACAGCCCTCTCCCTGAGCTATAGTAATCGCATATTCAATCAATTGCCGACCAATCCCTTGTTTTTGAAATGCGGCACTCACATCTAGTTCAATGATATATAAATCAAGTGCTTGTCTTTCTGCATATAAAAAGCCTGTAGCTTGATTCTTTTGATTAATCGCGATAAATGCATAAGCAGAAGAAATCAATTGTAAGTGATGTTGTGCTGACAATACGGGGCTTTCGACAAGCCAAGATAACTCGGGAATACTTGAAAATGCTTGTGTAGCAGATTTTTCTATTTCGATCAGTTGCGCTATATCCGAAGGATTAATTTTTCTAATTAAACATGCCATCTATGTATCCAGTATAAAAACATTCAAATCTCACCTAATTACTTAGCTCAAATCTAAAATAAGCAGGTGCGATATTCTCTTTTTTCACAATCATCACTAATATTATTCAATGCGCTATTGAGTGGATAAATCTAAATGATAGAATTGATTAAAATCAGACTCCTGATATTCTGAAAAAGAAGCACCTTTAATAAAGCCAAATTTTTTATACAAGCAAATTGCGGGTTCAAAAGATAAGTGTGTTCCCGTTTCCAAACTCAATTTTTGGTATTTACGTTGTTGAGCAATCATTAAAAGATGTTTCAGCATTTCTGTTGCAGCACCTTTACGTAAATGTTTGGGATGTGTCCGCATGGACTTTAATTCGGCATGTGTAGATGAAAGCTCTTGAATTGCACCACAAGCTAAAAGTTCATTTTGCTCCCAAAGGGTAAAAAAGCTAATTTCTGGTTGTTGTAACGCAGTTAGATCTAATGCAAAACTATGCTCAATCGGTGAGTTTTTATGCATACCATGTAAGTGAATTCTGAGTAAATCTTGTACCTGCATATCATCAAACTCAGCCAGCCTAATCATTTTTTAATACCCTATTTGTTTAAAATTCTTTTGCTTTATCGCTTATATCTTACAAGATATTTTAGCTGAAATGATCAGGCATAAAAAAGCCCAAGTGATACTTGGGCTTAGGATCAACAAAAATACTTTTGAATTCATCTATGTTTGATTAATGATAACCATGCAATTGACGATAAAGCCCTGGGGTAACCCCTGTCCATTTTTTAAATGCGCGATGGAAGGTACTGGTTTCACTAAAGCCCACTTGTTGTGCTACATCCTCCAAGGTTAAATCTGGATTTAATAACAAATGAATTGCAGCATCACGACGTAAGGCATCTTTAACACCTTGGTAACTCTTCCCTTCCGCAGCTAAGCGACGGCGCAAGGTTTGTGGGGATAAATACAACATTGAAGCCACATCATTTAAGGTTGGCATTTCTTCACCAATTTGACTCTTTAATACTTCACGAATACGCGAAGTTAAAGAATTGGTATTTTTAAACTTCACCAAAAGCTGAGCAGGCGCAGCTTTTAAAAACTCTTCTAAACTTGCTTCATCCTGACGAATCGGTAAATCCAAATAGTCTGCGGCAAAAGTAATTTCAGTACGTGGCATGTCAAATTGCATCACAGGTGCAAAAAACAGCGCATCATACTCATCTGCATGATTTGGACGTGGGTAACCAAAATGTACCCGTTCTAAAGGAATACGACGTTCAATTAACCATGAAGCTAAACCATGCCAAATCATCAGCATACTTTCAGTAATAAAATGATCAGGATCCATGGTTTTTGGAATCAGTGGTACTAAACGCGCTTCATGTTTATCACGTTCAACTGCGACCGACCACTCATCCCCAAATAATTTATAAAATTGTGATGATAACTCTAAAGCATCACCCAAAGTTTTAGCGTGGATAATCAATTGGCACATAATGGCAAAAGACCCCAAACGACGAGGTTGGATATCAAAGCCAACATGTTCATCTTGGGTCACCATCCACAGCATTTTTACAAAACGTGTATATTGCTCTGGTGAAATACGTGCTTTAGGTTGGCGGAGTAACTCTGCTTCTATGCCAACATGTGAAAGTAAGGTGTCAACGTCCATTCCTAGACGCTTCACACCTGTTAAGGCGGCATTCACAAAATGGATACTGATCGTATCACGACTCATGGTAAATCCTTCACTCTCTTTGATGTTCACTAACAATTGACCTAAATGACGCTAAAAAATGTTTTATTGGCGATTTACAACAGTGCAGATCACCTTTTTACATCATAAATTGCCGAAATGATCAAGGTAAATGGCTGAACATGACATTGTTTTGTTAATTTTATATTTCTATTATGGGTCTAAAATCAAGACACTATTGGTAAAAACAATTATGACAACAGCTTTAAAGGGATTGAAAGTACTCGATTTTTCCACTTTATTACCCGGTCCATTTGCAACTTTATACCTTGCAGACTTAGGTGCAGAAGTGATCCACATTGAATCACCAACGCGTCCAGATCTGGTTCGCTTGTTCCCGCCTTATGCCAATGGACAAGCAACTTCACACAGTTATCTCAACAGAAATAAGCAATCCGTCACTTTAGATTTAAAAGACCCTATCAGTATTGAACAAGTCAAACAAAAGATTTCCGAGTTTGATATTGTTGTTGAACAGTTTCGTCCGGGGGTAATGCAACGTTTGGGCTTAGATTATCCAACCTTGGCTGAAATTAACCCGCGTTTAATTTACTGTTCAATTACGGGTTATGGTCAAACAGGCTCATATAAAGACAAAGCTGGACATGATATTAACTATATTGCACTGTCTGGTATCGCTGGACATTGTGGTCGTCAAGACAGTGGGCCACCGCCGATGGGGATTCAAATCGCAGATGTGGCAGGAGGCTCCTTACATGCTGTCATTGGCATTCTTGCTGCTGTAGTGGAACGTCAAAGTAGCGGTCTGGGTCAATATATTGATATTTCCATGACCGATTGTGTGGTGGGACTCAATAATATGGCAGCAGCAGCCAGTTTAGCTGGTGGTCAGCACCAACAACGTGAATCAGAACAGCTCAATGGAGGAACCTTTTATGATTACTATGAAACTGCCGATGCTCGTTATTTATCTATTGGTAGCTTAGAGCCACAATTTATGACAGGACTGGCAAGCGCCTTAGAATTGCCAATTCTTCTACAAAAAGGTGCTTCTTTCGATACTGAAGATCGTCAAATGGTCAAACAAGCGATTCGAGATAAAATTAAAAGTAAAAATCTGGCTGAATGGAATCAACTGTTTGAGCAACTGGACGTTTGCGTAGAACCCGTATTGAGATTAGATGAAGCACTACAGTCCCAAATTTCACAACAACGCAATTGGGTGGTTAATGTTCCATTGAAGCCCAATTCTGATCAAACTGAACCACAGTTAGCCTGTCCAATTAAGTTTTCAAGATCACAAATGCAATATCACTATATTGGCCAGCAATTGGGTGAAGGGAAATGGTAATTACCCAATTAATACAACACAATTCAAGTTAAATAAAATTACAATTCTGTCATTTTCTTTACAATTTGTATAATTTGTAAGCTCAGCATCCTGTGTAATCTTAATTCTAAATAAGTTACACAGGTGGCCTAATTTTCTCGAATCAATTTTAATCCATCGTTTTTAATTAATTTTTAAATAAAATTTAGTAGTTTAAAAACAATAGATTAAATTGACCAAAAATATTCAAAAAGCCAATATTCATTTATTAAAAAATTATCACCATGAGATAAAATACTCACATTAATTACAATTAAAAGTCATAAATAATAGATTTTTATACAAATATGAGAGTATTATAAATAATTAGTTACAAAGTGTTATCAAGGTCACCAAATATGAATAAATCTAAAGGTCACTTTTATTGGGCTATCAGCTTATTATCTTTATGTAGTTCTTTTCAAAGTGCTCATGCAGCTGAAGCATTTAATGCAGAAAGCCCATGGATGTTTGGTGATTGGAACGGAAAAAGAACCGAGCTCCAACAAAAAGGTTATGACTTCAGCTTCGGCTACACTGGCGAATTAGCCACCTTATTAGATTCAAAAAACCATTCAAGCCATGGAACTGAGTATGCAGACCAGTTTGCAATTGGTAGTCATGTAGACTTGGAAAAAGTGCTTGGATGGAAAGACACTGAAGCCCAAATCACCATCACTGAACGTAATGGTCGTTCATTGTCGCAAACCTCTGATGCCCTTGCAGGACAACTCAGCTCAACCCAAGAAGTTTGGGGTCGTGGTCAAACTTGGCGCTTAACTGATTTTTGGATCAAGAAAAAATTCTTTGATCAAAAATTAGATATTAAAATGGGTCGTTTTGGCGAAGGTGAGGATTTTAACAGCTTTGACTGTGATTTTCAAAATCTCGCACTTTGTGGCTCTCAAGTGGGTAACTGGGTAGGCGATCAGTGGTATAACTGGCCTGTTAGCCAATGGGCTGCGCGGGTTAAATATAACATCCAATCTGACTTATATGCTCAAGTTGGCGCTTATGAATATAATCCTGAAAACTTAGAACGTGGCAAAGGATTTAACTTAAGTACAGATGGTTCACATGGTGCAATTATTCCTGCGGAAATCGTTTGGCAACCGAAACTCAGTGTTGCAAAATTGCCAGGTGAATACCGTTTGGGCTATTACTACAGTACTGTCGATACACAACGCATTAAAAATCCAAATGAAACAGATCATAAACAAGGTGGATGGCTGGTTGCCAAGCAACAACTTACAGCACATCACGGTGATGCACGTCGTGGCTTAACGGGTTTCATTAATTTAACCCTTCATGACTCAGACACAAACACTGTCGACAATATGCAAAATATTGGATTGGTCTATAAAGGTCCTTTCGATGCGCGTCCTCAAGATGATGTCGCAATTGGTTTTTCTCGTATCAGCATCAACAATGATGTGAACAACACTCAAATTCGTCAACAAGATGAAGAGTACAACACTGAAATTTACTACGGTGTACATGCAACAAATTGGCTGACGATCCGTCCAAATGTGCAATATATTCGTCATGTAGGTGCATATAAAGATGGTGAAAATGCATGGGTTGGCGGTATCAAATTCCAAACTGCATTCTAGTGTTATAGATCATAAATATTTCGATGCCATTTTAACTCTTTCTCTCCCCTCGCATCGAAATATTTAAAATCTAAAAATTTAAACAATGTGCTTCATCACTCCTTAATGGGAAGGTAAAGCGTAGAAAATTAATCAAATAGATAGGTGGTCAATATGCAAACTCCATCTTCAGGACTCAGAACCCTAACAGTTGTGATTGCAATTGTTTTCGGTGTAGTTCTATTAGGCGGCGGAGTATGGCTGGCAGCACTGGGTGGGTCTTGGTACTACATCATTGCCGGTATACTTTTCATTGCAACAGCAATCTTATTACGCAAATTAAATAGTTCTGCTTTATACGTCTATTCAGCATTAGTACTCGGCACAGTTGTCTGGGGACTATGGGAAGTCGGTTCAGACTTCTTCGCGCTTGCACCGCGTTTAGATATTTTAGGTGTGTTTGGCTTATGGCTACTCATTCCAGCAGTGACACGTGGTTTCGATGCCAAAGGTGCTAAAATTGCACTCTCAGGTACATTGGCGATCACCATAGCGGTTATGGCTTATTCTATCTTTAATGATCCACAAGAAATTCGTGGGACATTAACCAGTAAACAGCCAACACCAGCAGCGATTGATGGTATTGCAGATGCAGACTGGCCAGCTTATGGTCGGACTCAATCAGGTTTACGCTATTCGCCTCTGAACCAAATCAACTCAGAGAATGTTAAAGATCTTAAAGTTGCTTGGACCTATCGTACAGGCGAAGTCAAGACGGAAAATGACTCAGGCGAGACGACCAATCAAGTCACACCGATTAAAATCGGTAACAACATGTACCTGTGTACAACACACCAAAAATTGGTTTCTCTTGATCCTTCTACAGGTAAAGAGAAATGGGTATTTGATCCTAAACTCAAAGCCGATAATACTTTCCAACATTTAACTTGTCGTGGTGTTTCTTATTACGATGCAGATAATACCGTTGGGTTCGCTGCAAGTTTACAAGCTAAAAAATCGGCTTCTACAGAATGTCCTCGTAAAGTTATTTTACCAGTCAATGATGGTCGTATTGTTGCTGTAAACGCTGAAACAGGTAAAGCATGTTCTGACTTTGGTCATAACGGTGAAGTTGATTTACAGAAAGACATGCCATTCCCTTATCCAGGTGGTTATATTCCAACATCACCTCCAGTTGTAACAGGCACTACCATTATTATTGGTGGTTCAACAACTGATAACTATTCTACTCAAGAGCCTTCTGGTGTTATCCGTGGTTATGATGTAAATACAGGTGCATTGCTTTGGGTATTTGATACTGGTGCTGAAAATCCGAATCAGATTCCGGGTCCTGGTCAGAAATATGTCCAAAACTCACCGAATGCATGGGCTCCGCTGGCATATGATGCAAAACTCGATATCGTTTATGTACCAACAGGTGTAGGTACACCAGATATTTGGGGTGGTAACCGTACAAAACTGCATGAACGTTATGCAAACTCAATGCTAGCAATCAATGCTACAACAGGTAAATTGATCTGGAACTTCCAAACAACTCACCATGATTTATGGGATATGGATGTACCATCACAACCAACCTTAGCGGATATCAAAGATAAAACTGGGCAAACTGTTCCAGCAATCTATGTATTGACTAAAACAGGAAATGCCTTTGTTTTGGACCGCCGTAATGGTAAAGCAATTGTACCGATTAACGAACGTCCAGTACCACAAAGTGTAAAACGTGGTCCGCAAACTAAAGGTGAGTTTTATTCTCCAACACAACCGTTCTCAGACTTTAACTTAGCTCCTCAAGAAAAATTAACGGATAAACAAATGTGGGGTGCAACCATGTTTGACCAGTTAATTTGTCGTGTGTCATTCCACAAGTTAAATTATGACGGTATTTATACCCCACCTTCAGAAAACGGAACTTTAGTTTTCCCTGGTAACTTGGGTGTATTTGAATGGGGTGGCTTATCACTTAACCCTGATCGTCAAATCGCGGTCATGAATCCAATTGGCCTACCTTTTGTCAGTCGATTGATTCCTGCTGATCCTAACCGTAAACAAACAGCTAAAGGTGCAGGCACAGAAGCGGGTGTTCAACCCATGTACGGTGTTCCTTACGGTGTTGAAATCAGTGCATTCCTTTCACCATTTGGCCTACCGTGTAAACAACCTGCATGGGGTTATGTTGCTGGTGTAGATTTGAAAACGCATGATGTTGCTTGGAAACGTCGTATTGGTACAATTCGTGACAGTATGCCAGGTATTCCATTGCCACCATTTAAAATGGGTGTGCCAATGTTAGGTGGTTCGATCTCAACTGCGGGTAATGTGATGTTCATTGGAGCAACTCAAGATGATTACATCCGAGCGATCAATGTCAGCAATGGTGATGAGCTATGGAAAGGTCGTCTACCTGCGGGCGGGCAAGCAACACCAATGACCTATGAAAGCAATGGTAAACAATACGTTGTGATCATGGCGGGTGGTCATGGTTCATTTGGTACCAAAATGGGTGACTCTATCGTTGCTTATGCATTACCAGATAAATAATATTAAATTGAGGTAAATAAAAAACAGGTCTTGATGACCTGTTTTTTATTGCTTTATTTTAACCCATACCATTGTCTGAAAGTGAATCTGCTTTTTGAATGAGACGGATATTCTATCCCCTGTTTGATAGCGATATCCAATCCTTAAAATGCCCTGCTCTTTACCTGACCATCAAAATGAAAACAATCTTCAATACGAATTTTTTGCACAGGTGAAAGTTGGTCAAAATCAAACCATCGATACTCTGAATGCTCATCACTTAAATTGATTGGCTGATCGCTCTGCAATGTACACTTAAACATAAATGCGTGGGAATTTACTGCAGAATGATAATAAACCCCTGATAAATATTCGATCGAAACTTCACAACCTAATTCTTCTTGGCATTCACGAATTAGCGCTTCATGCACTGTTTCACCTTGATCCAATCCACCACCAGGTAAACCCCATGCACAATCAGCATAAGTCGCTTTCAATAATAAGACTTGTCGATTTTCATTAAAAATCACAGCGTGCGAACTCAAACGATAAAAATCATGAAATCCCATTGCTCAGAACCCAATTAATTTATTATCTTGCCAAATAACATTTTGAAAAAATCAAACGTAGCGCATAAACAATTGCCATAGCAAAAACAGCATAACCCACTTGCGTAAATATCATCGGAATACAGAGTACGATGGCTGCTGTAATTGGATAAAACCATTTCTTAATCCCTGAAAGATGGTGAATTTCCTGCAATAACCAAAGGCTCGCAGTATAGACAATCAAAGAGATTGCAACAAAATAGCTAACAATGTCAGCCGAGATTTCAGCTTTATGCGTCACAACATCCACGGCAGCAGCTAAACCTGCGCCAAGAGCTGCAATACTCACGAAAATAAAAAAATGACCATAGCCCCATGAAAATGCACGCTTACGGCTATTGAGTCGTTCAGCAACATCATGATCAAAATAAGCCCACCACATAGTAAACATAATGAGTAGCCCACCAATCATCAAAAAGATTAACTCTTGGCTTAATAACTGATTGTTTAATGCATCAGAAATTGCAGCAAAACTACCAATGATCGATTCACCAAGGACAATAATCGTAAGTAAGGCATAACGCTCGGAAATATGATGTGGATGCCAAGGCGTCATATTATGTGCTTCAGCAAAGATTGGCACAGTCAGTTCAGCGACCACCAAAAGTAGAAACAAATAAAGGGTGAAATTGATCGGCGTAAAATGAAAAAGTAACCAGCCAATCTGTACGATGATAATACCAGTTGCATATCTCAATGCTGTTTGTTTACGCTCAGGATCATTTTTAGCAACACGAAACCATTGTGTAACGAGGCCCAAACGCATGATGACATAACCAATAATGATCACATCAAAATCTTGTTGTTGAAATGCGCTAGGTATCCCTGCTGCAATCACAAGTGAACCAATAATCTGCACAAAGGTCATGATTCGATAAAATACATCATCATTGTCATAGGCAGATGCAAACCAGCTAAAGTTCATCCATGCCCACCACAATGCAAAAAACACCATAAAATAAAGTGTTAGCCATGGGATAAATGATTTTCGATAATGCTATGGTGTAATTGTTGCCCTGCTGTGGCAATGGCTACGACAAAAATTAAGTCAAATAATAATTCTAATGAGGTTGCTGCGCGATGTGGTTCGTGCGGATTTCGTGGAGCAAGTGGCTTTAACCACCCATATTTTACAAATAATGAATTTGGCATTATTTTCACATTATTGGGATTATTATCATGATTTTTTCAAAACTCTAGCTTTCATTCAAGTAAAAAACTGAGTTCTTTTGACAATTTTGTTAATGATCCAAAATGTATCGGAAAAATTTAAAAATTCATCAATAAAAAGCCCAATCAAAGGGCTTAATAACGAATAAATCTAATGGGCTAAACCACTAATTTCAATTTAGAAATATCCTTGATCACGATGGCTTTACCAGTGCTCATATCAATTGGCATAGAAATATGTTGATGAACCACTAACCATTGGCCTCCTTTCTTTTTAAGGCATAATGTCGTTCGGCACCATGGCATCTGTATCTTTTCTTTAAGCACAGCATTCTCCACTTTTGAATGGCAATGCAATACAGCTAAATCGTTTGATACATAAATTTTCATATTTCGACGTACAATTTGCACATTTTCACTAAAATATGGACTGAACTTCTCCCATTCTTTTTTGTATGCATCAACACCGTCTAATTGTATACTCACATCAAACATATTGACATCATCGGCACATTGATCTAAGAGATGATCAATTTTATTACCAAGAACAGCAGCATCCCATAATTCAATTTGAGATATTATCTCGTCAGCAATTTTCACATTACCATCGATTGCTATTTTCATCATAAAACCTCATTATTCTTGTTTGTGATGAATTTAACACTTAATAAGTATTATGTGAAGTTTTTTGTTTATTTTTTCCAGCATAATCAATTTAAATCAAATATCACAGTTACTTAATTCGATTTAATCAGTTTATAAAACAACAATATTATGCTTAGAGATAAACAAAACCTTTCACAAAAATAAATCACTCAATAATACAAATAGATATATTAAGTTAGTCTTTCATCATCAAAAACTTACCTCTTAATTTGATTAATAATACTTTAAAAACTCATTAATTAAAGTTAATAATAATTTTAATTAATGTTGAATCTTTTATTAAATAATCATTCTCCTTTTATTTAATATTGAAGTTAGCCTAACATATTTAAACTTTTAAAAAGCTTTAAAAAAATCATAAAAGATCATGAAAAAAAATCATATTAACTGTTGAGTATAAGGAGAAATTCAAAGCCAAAAATATAGATAAACTCTCTAAACCGATACCGACCTAAAGCGAATATATTGTGATTAGGGTAATTATTCTATACAACTTAATAATACATTTTTTTATCGTTTGTTTTTGGTTCAAAAAAAAGCACATCATTGCAATGACATGCTTTTAGTGATTGATGTGGGTAATTTATTGCTGATCCTATGCCTGTTCTGTTAAATCTTTTACTTTCTCTGATAGACCATTTTTCTTAACTGACTCAATACCATTATCTCGAGCAGCATCGCCTGAATAGAATTGACTTGTTCCGATAATTTGATGATTTGCTGCTTTTAAGTTGAAATAAGGTTTACCATTTTTCGCTTCTAAACGATCATAACGTGCATCATCAGGGCTATTTTTTTGCACGGATGCAATCCCATTTTGTGCAGAAGCTTTAGCTTTATAAAGCTCGCTGGTGAGAATAATTTCCCCATTTCCGGCTTTTAATACAAAGCGATATTGACCATCTTTAGCTTGACTAATTTCATACCATCCTGACATGCTTCACCTCTTCATTATTTTCGGTTTATTTTATTTCACAGCGCTGATTGAACATAAAGTACGCTACTGATATGAAATATAAATGACTTTGCATGTTTAAAAAAGATTAATTTGTTATAACTTTATTCTTTATGTAATCCTGCATTGCCACAAAACCCAAATTACGAAAATTCATTTTATTATCAAAATCATATAAAATTTTAAAGCCATCAAAAAATGACTTTAAATTTTGATTCCAAGTTTAATGATCAAAAAAACCAGTATTGGTATAACTTGGATAGACTGTTTTCATTAAACGCTCTATTTCAACATCATTGCCACGTAAAAAATTTTCTAAACAATCTCGAAATACAGCAAAAGGAACATCATCATTATCAAAACTTGGCATCGCTTCAGATTTAAATAGCCCAAACAAATGCGATTTTTGTTGCTTTTGGTAGAGCTCAGCATGTGTATTAAAGTTAAATTCATTGCGACTATAAACCACAAATAATCCACCAAACTTACGTCCAGTTTGAATATGCTCAATCTGAAAAAATGGAAAATCACCATTGTGCTCTTCCATGTATCCCCATACAGCTTGCTGCATCCAATCAATCTGATCAAAACTACTCAAGATTTGTGTCGCCGCATTACTTTCAAAATCAAGGTAAGTTATTTCAAGTTCTTTAAATAACTCAATTTGAATTTTAAAACACATCAGGATTACCTTTTATACACATCGCTTTTTTAAAGCATTCAAATTTTTAAGCAATAAAAACACAGAGAATCAAAATAGTGAATCTTGTGTCTCAGCACTCAATTAAGAAATCAAATTAAGAGATTACTGGAATATCAATCCATGCACTGTTCGGAAAATGTTTCATTAAATGATGCTTTAAAAATTCTGCAGTATCTTTTGAAATGACAGCATCCTGAGATTCATCATTTAAATTATAAGCAAGTGCATAAAGTTCTAACCCACGATTTTTTAAAGCTTCTAAACTCAAAATAGTATGGTTAATGCTACCCAATCGCCCTGAACTGACTAAAATCACAGGAAACTTTTTCTCTGCCACATAATCAATTGAAAGCAAAGTAGTTGTTAGGGGTACCATCAATCCACCCGCACCCTCTAACAAGACAACATCATACTTTTCTGTAAGTTGTTGAGTTGCATCTGCAATTTTTTGAAAATCAACCTCACGTCCGTCAATTTTGCTGGCTAAATGAGGAGATGCGGGATAGCTAAAGATTTCAGGCATAGTCAGCTTGGTTTCATCCTCTGGAAACCACCCCATTCCCATAATCTCACGATGTTGTTCGATATCTTCTGAAATATCGGTATTACCAGTTTGGATTAATTTCTGAGTAATGGTTTTCTGACCCTGCTCATTCCATAATTTGGCTAAATACCCCGTGGTATAGGTTTTGCCAATTCCGGTATCTATTCCACTGATAAAGTAAACCGATCCAGTCATGACATTCTCCGCAAAATACAATAAATAGGATGATAAGTCAGTGAGTAGCGTATATTGCCTGACTGATCAGCCTGTGAAAACTGTTGATAGTGATGATAAAAATCGGAGAGACTCTGCTTTGTCCATCTAAAGCCAGATGCTGTCGCAGTCACTCCTGTGGCTTTTAAATGCTGCAAAATATATTTGGGATGTGGAAAATTGAGATGCTCAATTTGCTCGGAAATATGTAGAATTTCAAAACCATTTCGCTTTAATTGTTGTTGCAGATCGTCAAGAGATAAGTAATTCAGACCTTGCCCCGTTAAGCTTTTAATTTCCAGTAAATTATGCTGTCCAAAAGTTGAAAAACAAAAATACGCATTAGGATTTAAATGATGAAAGGCTTGTTGAAAAATACCATTTAAATCACTCATCCATTGTAAAACCGAACTTGAGCTAATTAAGTCTAAATGTTTTGGAAATTCAAGCTGCTCTATATCGCCAATCCGATATTTAATCGGTTTATCCGCAGGAAAATGCTGCTGAACTTCCGGATATAGATCATTTAAAATCAAATGTTTAATTTGAAAATTTTGCAGTAAAAGCTCAGTTAAATTTCCTGAACCACAACCGATTTCAAACACATTTTCATATTGTGCTGGGCAATATTCACTTATTAAATTAAACAGTTGTTGTGCAATACTCTTTTGCACAACTGCATGCTCGGTATAGCTCTGCCCTGCCTGTGCAAAACGCAAGGCAACCTGTGATTTATCAATTTCTGGGGGGGTCACATTCAACTCACAACAACGGAATCAGCTGATCTAGATCAGCTTGGGTGATTTGAGCAGTTAAGCAAATTCGTAGACGTGAGCTGTGTTGCGGCACAGTCGGAGGACGTACAGGCATAATATAAAAACCCTCATCTTGTAAGGCTTTGGCTTTTTCAACCGTTTTAATCGAATCACCCAGAATAATAGGAACAATATGTGATGTTGAGGGGCACTCAAAACCTTTGTTTTGAACAGCCTGTTGTAGATACTGACTTTTAGATTGTAAATGTTGACGGCGCTGATCTAAGCCTAAAACTTTTTGAAAAATAAAGTTTGTCCATGCCATACACATTGGCGGTTGTGCAGTACTGAAAATCAAAGGGCGCATAGAATTAATCAAATATTTCCGAATTACCGCATGACAAATTAAATAACCGCCAACCGAAGCGATTGCCTTACCAAAAGTCCCCACAAGTAGATCAATATCATCAATCACTGTATATTGTTCAGCACAACCTAAGCCCTGCTCACCACGCACCCCAATTGCATGTGCTTCGTCCACATAGAGCATGACTTTTGAAAATTGTTGCTTAATACTCACCAATGCTGCTAAGTCAGTTTCATCGCCGTCCATACTAAAAATCGACTCAGTCACCACAATAATGCGCTCAAAAGCCTCATCTGCATGATATTTTTGTAAAAGCTGAGTCAAATGATTTAAATCATTATGGCGATAACGTACATATTTGGCTGAGGATAAACGAATGCCATCAATCATACTGGCATGAATCAATTTATCTGCCAGAATCAGCGTTTTACTGTCTGCAAGTGCAGGTAAAATACCAATATTCATATGATAACCGCTGTTAAATAACAATGCCGCCCGACCATGGAAAGCCTGACTTAAACTATTTTCAAGTAGTTCATATTCTGGAAAATTTCCCGTCAACAAACGTGAGGATGAAGAACTCATTCGTCGTTGATCATGGGGTGTTTCATCAAAAAACTGTTCACGTAATGTGAGATCAGATGCCAATCCTAGATAATCATTTGAAGCCAAATTGAGCATTTGATGCTGATCAAGGCAGATATAGCGACCTTGCTGAACATTCGAACGAAATTGGCGTAAATTGCCTTGCTGCTTAAGCCCATCAAGCTGCTGTGAAAAATGTTCAAGATGTGTATTGATCAAGCTCATGCGCTTTGCTCCATAGCCTTGACCACCTCAACCAATTGCTCAAGTAAAGTTTGTAATTCTTGTGCTGTGATGATATATGGAGGCATAACATAGACCAATTTACCAAATGGTCGTATCCAGATACCACGACGTACAAACTCCTGCTGTAAGGTTTTCATATCGACATTCACAGTCAATTCAACCACCCCTATCGCACCAAGAACTCGCACGTCATGAACATGATTAAAGGACTGTAAGGGCTGTAAAGCATGTCTAAGCTGAGCTTCAATTCGTTGAATATTGCTCTGCCAATCTTGAGAAATTAATAATTGTGTACTTTTGACAGCAACCGCGCATGCCAAGGGATTTGCCATAAAGGTTGGGCCATGCATAAACACCCCCACTTCACCCTGACTTATCGTTTCAGCAATATGTTTGGTGGTTAATGTCGCAGAAAGCGTCATATAGCCACCGGTTAAACTTTTACCGATACACATAATGTCAGGTTCAACTTGTGCATGCTCCCAAGCAAATAGTTTCCCTGTACGCCCAAAACCCGTAGCGATTTCGTCAAAAATCAGCAGAACATTGTATTTTTCGCAAAGTAGTTTGGCTTGACGCAAATATTCAGGATGGTAAAAACGCATCCCTCCCGCACCTTGCACAATCGGTTCAAGAATTAAACCTGCAATCGTTGCATGTTGTTCAGCCAAGCTTTTCTCAAGTTCAGTAATATCACTTTGATCCCATTGCTCATAGAATCCGACTTGGGGTGCTGGAACAAATAAGCGATTGGGCAAACTTGAACCAAAAATTTGATGCATGCCTGTTACAGGGTCACAGACAGACATCGCATTCCAAGTATCGCCATGATAGCCAGATCGCGGAGTGACAAAATTAGTTTTCTCTGTATAGCCCTGTGAAGACCAAAACTGTACCGCCATCTTTAATGCCACTTCTACAGCGACAGAACCAGAATCGGCAAAGAACACTTTATCTAAATTAGGCGGGGTCAGTTGAACCAGTAATTTTCCAAGCTGAATCGCAGGATCATGGGTAAATCCACCAAACATGATATGTGACATATCCTTTAACTGATCTGTCACCGCTTGATTCAACTCAGGATGGTTATAACCATGAATGGCACACCACCACGAAGACATCCCATCTATCAATTGGCGGCCATCTTCAAGTTCAATAGTTGCAGCATAGGCTTTTTTAACCTTGAAGGTCGGTAACGGATTGGTCATAGAAGTATATGGATGCCAAATATGTTGCCGATCAAAGTCCAGATCATCTAACTTTGATTGTTCAAGATTGACATCATCAAACCCATTGTTTAAATCGGTCATCCGTTCACTCCATGTGCATTACAATTACAGCAAAAAACAGTTTAGCGATGTTAAACCTGCGCGCAATAAAAATAAATTGCGAGATTCACCACTGATCCATAGATTTATTCTATTTTTTGTAAATATTGGCAGATTTTGTCACTTAGACTTAAAAAATCAAAAACTGGAACACCATGTGAACCATTGACCAGCTCAACATCTAAAAACTTTGCTGTGAAATTTTTAAATTTCTCATAGACTTTGTGACTAACTAAGAAATCCTGTTGAGCAAATATATGATACTGTTTGCCTGCATAGTTATTTAAGATAGCCACATTATTTAATTGTTCAAGACAGGCCAAACCCTGTTTCAGTAACTCTAAATTTTGTGGCTGAACCAAACTTTGCAAATGTACAAAATCTTCTCGTGTGGTTGCGGTACCCTGGCAAACCATAAAACCAAATTTCTTTAATGTCGCTATCGCATCATGTTCAAAGGACTGTTTAAAGTTATGAAACATTGCTTGGCTCATTGCGGTTTGCCATTCAGCATTTGCGACGAAACAAGGATTAGAAGCCAGTGTAATCAAGACTTTTTGCTGTTGATATTGCTGTTCAATTTGCTTGACTAACAAAGTCGCCAATTGCCCCCCTAAAGACCACCCACAAATCACATCGAAATCTTTGGCTATTTCCACATGCTGTTGTAAGACACTTTCATCCAATGCATTAAAGATATTGATTAATACAACTTCATGGCCTTGCTGTTGTAGAACCTGTTGTAAAGCATGGAGTAGGTTGGTTCCACCGCCCCAACCGGTGATCAGCAAAATACATTGATTCAATTTAAATCACTATAAAACTGTAAAGATGTTTTATTAGATCATGCTTAAAATTGAAGGACAATCAGACTTACAACTATTTCTGATCTTGTAAATCGACCAATAAGTTAGCTGGAATGACTTTTTGCCAAGTGCGTTTAAATTGCTGATGTACTTGATCGATTGCAAACTGACTTTTTTTCGAAATTTCATGTGCTTTTGCAATATCATCTGCACGAGTATAAGCAATCAAATAATCTAGTCCATCGAGTTCCACATGGAACCATGATTCAATATGCACACCTTCAGCCTGAAGTGTTTCAATCGCTTCATGCTTACGCCTATTCAACTCATTTTGCCATGTAATAACATCGTCCATCATGGCCACTTTTAATTGAATCAATACTGCACCAACGTCCATAATTCTACGTCCTATTTATTTTAAATGTACTTTCATCGTAAATAGCATGTGAACAATTGCAAAACATTTTACATACCGGCAAAACCTTAAAATTTGCTAAGATCAAATCAGGATTAATTTAGGAAAGTGTTTGTCATGAAATTATCACGACTGTTCAGTATTAGCTTACTTTCCGTTTCAGCTTTATGCGTATTGAACACGCCCAGCCATGCGGAAAGCTCTATCCTCTCCAAACTGGATTCCAACCAAAAGCAATGGGTAGGTAAGCCTGCACCAAGTTTTAAACTACAAGATCAAAATTCAAAATGGCATGATCTGAGTCAATATAAAGGTAAATGGGTTGTTTTATATTTTTACCCAAAAGATGATTCACCTGGCTGTACTCAAGAGGCCAATCAGTTTAAATCACTCTACCCACAATTTATAAAAAACAATGCGGTGGTACTCGGTGTAAGTTTGGATGATGTGAAATCTCATCAAAAATTCTCCGAAAAGCTGGGACTAAATTTTCCAATTCTTGCCGATAGTAATCATCAACTCGCAGACCAATTTGGAATTATCCGAAACTTAGGTATCGCCAAAATAGCAAAACGAGAAACTTTTTTGATTGATCCACAAGGAACAATTGTTTATCACTATAGTAGTGTAAATACTCAAACCCATGCTGATCAAGTTTTAGCGGATATTCAGAAGTTTTCAAAAAAATGAAGACTGAAGTATAAAAAAAGCCTTTAGATGAATGTCTAAAGGCTTTTTTAATCTAAAACGTCTCACCTTAAGCAAGAAGCTTAGTGTGTCTTACATTTGAGATTGAATATAATTCTGTAAACCAATTAGCTCAATCAAACCTAATTGTTTTTCAAGCCAGTAAGTATGATCTTCTTCAGTATCGTTCATTTGTTGACGAAGCATATCACGGGTCACGTAATCGCCTTTTTCTTCACATAGCTTTACGCCTTGCGCCAGTTTTTCACGCACATGATATTCCAATGCCAAATCGGCTTTTAAACAAGTTACAACATCTTCACCGGTGACAATATCGTCACGATTCATGTTCGGCGTACCTTCAAGGAAAAGTACGCGGCGAATTAAAGAATCTGCATGTGAAGCTTCTTCTTGCATTTCATGATCAATACGTTCATAAATTTTGCTTAAGCCCCAATCTTCATACATACGTGAATGAATAAGATACTGATCACGAGCAGCCAGTTCGCCACCGATCAACATGTTTAGATAGTCTATGACTTCTGGATTGCCACGCATTTCACTTACTCCACATTCTTTTGCAATAGTATGGACAAATTCCACAAGATTTGCAAAAGACAAAATGTGTAAGTTTATGATTTTTATAAAATTAAAATGATAAGCATACGCATTTGCAATTTGAATAAGCATTTTTCCATATATAAAATAACTGCTTACAATCTTGCACTGATGGTTGATTGGTATTTTTTTCTTTCAAATTCTAAATGATTTATTTTGTAACCATTAAAAATGCTTCTTATTCATCCTCATTATTCTATTTTCTGTTCATTTTCAATGACAGCCCCATCCCTTTATCTTATTGGCTTTTTTTAATACTAATATTTCAAGACAATTTTAACTTTAATATTTATGATATTGAATATTAACAATTAGCAGGAAAAAAATAATGTCTCAGGGAAACACATCAGCACCCATTCTAGTTACAGGTGCAACAGGCTATATCGCCAGTTGGGTGATTAAAAAATTACTTGAGCAAGGTTATACCGTGCATGCGACAGTACGTGATCTGAATAAAAAACAAAGCTTTGCACATTTAGAGAAAATCGCACAAGCAAGCTCTGGTACACTAAAACTATTTAAAGCTAACCTTTTAGAAAATGGTTCTTTTGATGAAGCCATGCAAGGCTGTGAAGTTGTGTTACATATGGCTTCACCATTTGTTGTAACCAATTATAAAGATGCCGTTAAAGATATTATTGAACCGGCAATTTTAGGCACGGAAAATGTCTTAAATAGTGTCAATAAAATAGATTCTGTCAAACGCGTTATTGTGACCTCAAGTATCGCCTCTACTTATGGCGATGCAATTGATATTTTAAAAACACAGCATAATCAGTTTGATGAATCTCACTGGAATACCACCAGTTCAACCACGCACCAACCGTACCCTTATTCGAAAGTTATGGCAGAGCGTAAAGCATGGGAAATGGCGGAAGCACAAAATCGTTGGACGCTGATCTGTGTCAACCCTGCATTGGTACTTGGTCCATCACTGACCGCAAATACACAGTCAGGGAGTGTGGAAGTTTTAGAGCAGTTTGCCAACGGCATGACCTTACTCGGTGTCCCACCGATGTGGAATGGTATTGTAGATGTGCGTGATGTTGCCGATGCACATCTTTTGGCAGCATTCAAGGAAAATGCAGCTGGACGTTACGTTATTAGTGGTGGTTCACTCAGCCTCTTGGAAATGGGTAAAATTTTACGTCAAAATTTTGGACAAAAATTTCCTTTTCCACGCAACCAAGTCCCGAAAAAAGCGTTTAAATTCATTGGACCTGTATTTGGCTATTCACGTGATTTTATTGAAAAGAATATGGGCTACCCTATCTTTTTTAATGCTGATAAAAGCAAACAAGAATTGGGGATGAGTTATCGTAATATTGAAATCAGTTTAGTCGAGCATTTCCAGCAGCTTCTTGATGACGGTGTGGTAAAGAAATATATTTAATAACAGCTCAAATGATTGTTAAATCAAAAAAGCCTTTTTCAATCATGAAAAAGGCTTTTTGGCTTATAGCGCTCAATATCAGCTAAGGCTTAGAAATCAAAAGTTACACCGACTTTATAAGTTCTTGCACCACCGACTAAAGCATAGTTTGAATTAAACACACCTTCCCAATATTTTTTATTGGCGACATTATCAACATTGGCGAGGAAGGTGGTATTTACCCCACCAAGTTTGGTTTTATAGCGGGCGCCTAAGTCAACAATCGTATAGTCAGGTAGCTCTAACGTATTCTCTTCATTCAAATATTGCTCACTCACATAACTCACACGAGTATTAATATGAAGCCCCTCAACATTAGGAATGGCATAATCAAGCCCTAACGAAGCAGTAAAATCGGGTACACCATATACTTTATTACCTTCGAAAGCGACCTTAGCTGATTTCACATATTCAGCATCGATATAGGCCAAATTCCCCATCACAGATAAAGTATCTGTAACATTGCCAGAGAATGACCATTCTACCCCACGAGAACGCGTTTCAGCATCATCTTTGACTTTATTACTTATGGTGTCCTGATAAGCCTCAGGCTTTTTAATCTGATAAAGTGCCAAAGTATTTAACCACGAACCCAACTGATATTTTACACCTAACTCATATTGCTTGGTTTGATAAGGTGCAAGTGTTTCGCCCCTATTTGTTGCTGTTGGATAGGTCATTTCAGAGACCGTTACCCCCTCAGCTAAACCCTCGACATAGCTTGCATAAAAAGATAAATCCTCACCAAATGGTTTGACGACAACCCCCAAACTTGGTGATAGCTTGTCTGCACTATAAGCTGATTTTTTGACAAGATTCTTAGTATCGATATCTTGATAACGTCCACCTAAAATAAGTTGTAATTTATCATCCAACATTGAAAGCTGATCCGTTAAGGTATAACTCATATACTCATTATCACCATAAGGAACAATTTCTGGGTAAGTTGTTGGCATTGTACCTGTATTTGATGGCTCATATAAATTGGTCGTAAACCCTGAACTGGTTGCGGATCTATGTTGTGAATATTTGCGGGTTAAATAATCAGTGCGCAATCCCAAAGTATGCTTGATCGCCCCTGTATCAAATTTTGCTTCAAAGCCTGCATTAGCAGCAGTGTTATGTTCTTTTGATCCCACTCGATAATATTGTGAGGTTGCATTTCCATTTAAATTATTGACAATCATACGTGTGCCAAAAAGATGACCATCATATGATTTTTCTACATATCCAATGCCTGCAAATGCTTTGATATCAGGGGTAAATTTATATTCACCTGACAAACCTACAAATTGACTGTCGGTATTGCCTTCTAAGTTTGAAAAGTAGTTTAAATCCCCTTTAGGTGCTGCAAGTACATGATTAACACTGCCCTTACCACCCATGGCAACCATTGCAGGTGAACCGCCTTTACGATTTCCTTTGACCGCATAAGCATCTAAATTAATCTTTAGTTTATCCGTGGTGTAATCCGCAGCAATTGCCCCCAAAGCTTGACGATCATTCATTCCATCAATGATATGTTCACCATCTGCATAAGCACCATTCACACGCAGACCAAACTCTTTGTTCTCACCAAAACGACGAGATACATCAAAGCCTGATTGATAATATCCTTCATCTTGAAACGATGCAGAAACTCGAGTGAGTTCTTGATCTGCCCGTTTAGAATGCCCCATCACAATACCGCCTACACTGCCTGTAGGTGCAACACCTGCAACCAATGCATTTGGACCCTTAAGCACAGTCACTGACTCTAAAAATTCCGTAGGCATCCGACCATAAGGTGCAACGCCATAAAAGCCGTTATAATTTAAATCTTCATGATTGACATCGAAACCACGGATTTTAAAGTTTTCATTTAAATGTCCTTGATTGGTTGTGGTGCGAATACTGACATCATTTTTTAACACTTCCCCCGCAGTGCTTGCTTGTTGATTTTCAATCAATTGTGCTGAATAAGACGTGATACTAAACGGCGTGTCTATGATTTTCTTATTTCCCAATGACCCCAAATCTGTATTTTTTTGCAAAGCACCGTTGGCAAATGTTGGTTTTTCTTGTTCCTTTTCAGCAGCGACTTTAATCGTAGGCAAAGCAGTAATTTCATTATTTGCCCAGATTGTTTGTGTAAGTCCCCCACCAAAAAGCACGATTGAAATAGAATTGACTAGAAATGTTCGAGAAAAATTTTTCATATAAATAATAAGACACTTTTTAGATGATAATGATTATTATATACACTTTCACTATTGTTAAGAATTGTAATTTTTCATCTAAAGTTAAGTTTAATGGAAAATTCAAATGAATAAGAATTATTATCATGTAGCATGCTAATGATAGATCAAGCAAACTTCTGAAATACATCGGTAAATACAGAACTAAAAGTTCTATTGAAAAATGATGACTTGTTGATTTGTTATCACATCAATCTTGAATTGATGATTTTAATTTTTGAAAACTGTAAAGATACAACACCTGTATCTTTACAGTAATTTTAGAGATAATTTAAACGAATCTATGCCTGTCCATACTCAGCCATTAATGCTAAAAACTCCTGTTCATTCAGTACAGCGACACCAAGTTTCTCTGCTTTTTCAAGCTTAGAACCTGCTTTTTCACCCGCAACCACACATTTGGTTTTGCTCGACACACTGCCACTGACACGCGCACCAAGAGCTTGTAGCATTTGAGTCGCATCATCACGCCCCATGGTAGCCAATGTACCTGTAATCACCCAACTCTCACCATTTAAAGGCTGGCGGGTGGGTGCAACTGGTGCATCCCAATGAATCCCAGCTGCAAGCAAACGATCAATCACTTCAAGATTATGTGGTGCTTGGAAAAAATCAACAATCCACTCAGCCGTAATATCACCAACATCTGGAGTTTTCTTCAATGCTTCAAGATCAGCATGACGAATCGCATCAAGCGTTTGGAAAGTGTTGGCCAGCATACGTGCTGTCGTTTCACCTACACCACGAATACCCAAGGCATAAATAAATGCAGCAAGTGTGGTTTTCTTACTGTTCTCAATAGCATCCAATAAATTTTGGACAGATTTCTCACCCATTTTTTCAATGGTCAGTAACTGTTCACGATGCTCATGTAAATGGTAAATATCGGCGACATCCTTTAATAAATCAAGATGTAATAATGACTCTACCCAGCGATCACCGAGACCTTCAATATCCATTGCTTTACGAGAAACAAAGTGACGAATGGCTTCAATACGTTGCGCAGAACAATATAGACCACCTGAGCAACGTGCTAAAGCCTCGCCTTCTGGCATGACCACTGGAGAAGAACATACTGGACAATTTTCAGGTAAATGTACTTCTGTCACGTCATTTGGCCGGAATTCTAACCATACTTTTTCAACTTTGGGAATCACATCACCACTACGATAGACACTGACCGTATCGCCAATACGAACGTCCAAACGGTGAATTTCACCAATATTGTGCAAAGTCACATTAGAAACGGTTACCCCCCCCACAGCCACGGGATTTAAGCGTGCTACAGGGGTTAAAGTCCCAGTACGTCCGACTTGCCAATCAATATTTTCAACTGTTGTTAATGCTGCAACTGCAGGAAACTTATACGCCGTTGCCCAACGCGGTTCACGACTTAAAAAGCCCAGCTTTTGTTGTTGTTGAAGATCATCAACTTTGATCACCATGCCATCAATTTCAACCGCTAAGTTCGGGCGCTCTTGGTTGATTTGCTGATATTTTTCTTGCACTTCTTGAATACTTTCACAAATAAAATGACGTTCTCCCACAGCAAAGCCAAAGTTAGTCAACCATTCAAGACTCGCTGACATTGACTCAATGCCATGATGCGGTTCACATTGTGCAATACCATAAGCATAAAAAGCCAACGGGCGAGATGCTGCAATACTTGGATCAAGTTGACGTAGACTACCAGCCGCAGCATTTCGAGGATTGGCAAAGGTCTTTTCGCCTTTCGCTTCATTTTCAGCATTGAGTCGCTCAAAGCCAGCTTTTGGCATCAATACTTCACCACGAACTTCCAACAAGCGTGGCACTGCCACTTTATCCGAAGACAAGACTTTCGGTAAATTACGAATGGTTTTTACATTTTGCGTAATTACTTCGCCTGTTTCACCATCACCACGGGTTACACCACGTGTCAAGACTCCATTTTCATACCAGAGCGAAATCGCCAATCCGTCAAATTTTAGCTCAACATCATATTGAATCTTTTGATTGGGCAATCGTTCTTCGATACGGCGAGCAAAGGCAAATAATTCGTCCTGATTAAATACATTGCCCAAGGACAACATCGGTACAGTATGGGTAATGGTTTCAAATTTAGACAGTGGTTTTCCACCCACTTTATTGATTGGGCTATCTGCCTGAACCAATTCTGGGTGTTGTTGCTCTAAGGCTTTGAGTTGGTGAAATAACTGATCATATTCACTGTCTTCAATACTCGGCTGATCCATCACATAATAAGCATGATTATGTTTCGCAATGAGTTGAATCAATTGACGCATTTGCGTTACGACAGGATTATTTTCCATAAATTTTTTTCACCATAAAAAGGCGGAATACTCCGCCCAAAATTCTGAATACCAATTATAAAGTAAATATGACGTTATGCTAAGCGTCATGCCCTGAACGATAATCGATCGCTTTATGGCGCCAATGCTCTTTCAGTTGTGGGGTAAATTCAAGATTGTTCTCATCATAGACCGTACCGTCTATTTCACGAGCAATTAAGCCAGCAATACTGACCATGGTATCAAAGCCTTTTTGCACATCTGAATGAGGGAGTGCCAAGAAAAAAGCCAAACCTTGAACTTGTTCAGTCGATAAGGTTTCTAAATCAAAACCATCTGGACCGTTGTCGGTGACACGTAATACAGAAAACAGTAAATGGCTTTCTTCCTCTGGATTCTCATAACGATGGAAGCAAGAGAGTTCACCAAAACGTAAACCATATTTTAACAACATTTTTAAGGTTTTATCCCCGGACAATGCTTTACGTGGATTCGGATAAACATTCAGTGCAATAATAGTTTCAGCCGTAGACAATACGCTTTCATCATCATATTTTTGTTGCTCGTTTAAATGAACATCTAAAATACTGCTTTCCTCATCAAACTCTTTGATTTCAGCTGTTTCAACATTGGCATTAAACTGAAAAGCTTCCTCTTTGTCCTGACTGATTACGACTTTGGCAGAATCATTAGTTTGAGTCGTCGGTTCTGTTTGCACATTAAGTGCTTTTTCAGATTCTGTTGTGGATTCAGCACTTGCCACTGTATCCGTCTTTTCAGTTTGTTGTGTAATTGCTGCATGCTCAAGCTCAGTTGACTGAACAACATTCGACTCCGCTGCTGCATCCTCAATCTTTTGCTGTTTTTCATCTACAACTTCGACCGAGTCTAAAGCAGTTAAATTCGGTTCAACACGCACTTGCTCTTGAGACTCACGATCTGTTCGCAATTGATCTCGTACATGACGAGGAATCACGGGTTGCTTACAATCTTCATTGATATGCAATTCAGACTCTAAAGAAGGTGCGGCATCATTGGGCTTTCGTAGCACCATCCTTAAACCCACCAGAATGATGATTACTGCAACAACAATTCCAATAATTGTGGTGACTTCCATACTATGACTCCGCGGCTAAACCGTATTCTCAAGCCTCTTCCAAATTCACAGTGACGAGCTTTGATGTGCCTGGTTCAGGCATCGTCACACCCAGCAAACCGGTTGCCATCGTCATTGCAACTTTATTATGTGTAATGTAAATGAATTGGACTTGATCAGAAAGCTCTTTTACTAAATTACAAAAACGACCAACGTTAGCATCGTCTAAAGGCGCATCAACTTCATCCAAAACACAGAAAGGTGCAGGATTCAAACGGAAAATAGCAAATACCAAAGCCAATGCCGTTAATGCTTTTTCACCACCAGATAACAAAGCCAATGAACTATTTTTCTTACCCGGTGGGCGTGCCATCAGCTTTACGCCAGACTGCCAATCATCCTCAAGGCTTAAACTGGCTTCACCACCATTGAAGACTTTTGGAAATAGTACTTTTAATTCAGCATTAACCTGATCAAAAGTCCCCATAAATAATTTTTTGGTTTCTTGGTCAATGGTCTTCATGGCATCTTTCAATTGCCCAACCGTATTTTCCAAATCTTGCATTTGATGGGTTAGATCTTCAAAGCGCTTAGAAACTTCTTCATATTCTTCTGAAGCTGCTAAATTGACCGCGCCTAATTTCTCAAACTGACGCTGTGCTTTCTCAAATTTTTCTTGATGTGCAGGTAAATCAATCAATACACCTTGCTTAACTTCAGCATTCATCTCTTTGAGTTGATCTGAATAATGCTGGAAATCTGATTTTGCCGCTTGCCAAGCTAAACGTCGCTCTTCCAGTTTTGTACGCAATTGCTCATCATTTTGCTGATGCAAATGGCGCATTTCTGTAAGTTGTTGCTGTTTAGATTGAATATTATTCAATTCAACTTGCCACTCACTCCAAGTTCTTTGCAGTTTTTCAGTTTGTTGTGCCTGCTCAGCATATTGCGATTCTAGACTTGGTAATTCCAATTGAATTGGATCTACAAACTTCTTGGCTTGCTCCATTTGCGCAATAATTTGTTGATATTGCGTTTTAGAGAAAGATAGGTCTTTGTCTAATAATTCAATTTGCTGTTTATTTTGTTCAGCTAGACGACGTGTGGTTTCGGAATCTTGTTGTTTAAGCTGTAATTGCTGTTGTTGTTCTTCAACGTGCTCATTGAGCTCGTCCAATTTGAATTGCAAGGTTTTAAACTCAGGAAGATTTTGTTCAAGCTTGAGGATGACCGAGTGCATATCGATTTCAAGATCATCTTTCTGCATTGCATCTTCTTCAAGTTGCTCATCTAACTGTTGCAATTGACTATTGAGCTGAACTTTCTGCAACTCAAATGCTTGTGAAGCACTTTGCTGCTTAGCAATTTGCACATCAAACAGTTGTAGCTGTTTTTGCTGATGTTTTAGCGTATCTTGCTCTATTTGAATCTGTTTTTGCAGATCCTGCAATTGCTGATTTAAACTCGGCAATATAGTTTCAGCTTCAATCAACTGTGGTTGTAGCTGCGTAAGTTGTGTTTCAATTTCTTCAAGGCGAATACGATGACTGAGTGCACCCTGTGCAGCCTGACTCGACTCATCAAAGAACAAACCAATCACCCAATCTTGACCGACATGATAACCATCCAGCGTCAATATGCTTTGCCCTACTTTTAACTGTGCTTTTTCCGTTAAAGCTTGAGCAAGGTTTTCAATTACAACAACTTGACTCCACAGTGAATACTGTGGAGATTCAATCCAATCTGCTAGACACGCCACTCCATTCATTTGAATTTTATCTTGTGAGCCTGATGCTTTAAGCTGGCGTGCCATACTTTCAGCAAAATCAGCATTTTGATCAACAATATGGGCTGACAACCATTTGGCTAAAAATTTTTCAACCAGCTGTGCATGTGCTTTGCCATGTTCATTCAGCGTTAATACCTGCATCAATTGCACAGTATCAGCCTTACTATTTACAGCACTCTTCGCCATTAATTGGGTGAGGTTTTTCTGTTCAGATTGCAACACTTGTACATCAGATTTTAAAGCTGAAATCTGAGCTTTTTGCTGATTAATGCGCTCGTATAGCTGTTCAAACTGCTGCTTTGCTTGATTAATTTTTTGTTCTAATTCAACAATCGCAGCTTGTATTGCTAATTTTTCTTGCTCAAGTTGTTGAACATCTTCAGTTTTAAATTGACTTTGAACCTGAACTGCTTGGGTTTTTAAGGTGTCTTTCTGCTGCTCAATACGTGCAACATTTTTTGCAAGTTGTTCAATTTGCGCCTGCATTTGTGCTTTTTGCTGCTGTTGCTTTTCAACTTGAACTTTGACCTGTTCATATTGTTGTTGTGCTTGCAATTGCTGCGCTTTTAAATCGGTAAATGCTTGGCTACGTTGTTGTGTATCAGCCTCAGCATGTTGTAAATGTTCAGTCTGCTGCTCCAATTGACTGTGCAAGGTTTCCAATTGCAATTCCATCAACTGAATTTTTTCTTTGGTTTGAGCTTTTTGCTGTTCAAAACTTCCCAAAGCTTCTGAGTTTTGTTGAAATAAACTTTGTTTCTGTTCCAAAGTCATTTTCAACTCAGAGAGTTTTTTCTCAGCTTGTTGCCACTCATTTTGCAAAGGCGTGGACTGTTGAATCAGACGTTGGAACAACTCATTGGTTGAAGTCAGATCATGCTCCAAGGTACTCATATCAGAGCGCACCAATTTAAAGTGCTCCCCCAATTCGTTCATTTCAACCGTATATTGTTCTTGTAAACGGGAACTACGATCACACTGAAAAGATAGAATTTCTATCTTTAATGTACGAATTTCAGTTTCTAAAGTCTTATATTGAACCGCAGTTTCAGACTGACGTTTTAAGGTTTTAAGCTGTGATTTGAGTTCTGAAGCAATATCTTCGAGACGGTCTAAGTTCTGCGTGGTATGTTCTAAGTGTTGTAGTGTTTCACGACGACGAGCCTGATAACGAGAAACCCCAGCAGCCTCTTCAAGAAAAATACGCATTTCTTCAGGTTTGGCATCAACCAAACGGTTAATCATTCCCTGTTCGATGATTGCGTAGGAACGAGGACCTAAGCCTGTACCCAAGAAAATGTCGGTAATATCACGACGTCGGCACTTCGTCCCATTGAGAAAGTATTCAGATTTTCCATCACGATTCACTTGACGGCGAACAGCAAGTTCAGTATACGCGTTATAGGCCCCACCTAATTTGCCATAGGTGTTTTCAAAGCGCAGTTCTACACTTGCCATACCTACAGGTTTACGTTTTGCCGTTCCTGTAAAAATAACATCCTGCATACTGCCACCACGGAGCTGGCGTGCACTGGATTCCCCCATCACCCAACGGATAGCATCAATCACATTGGATTTACCACAACCATTAGGACCAACCACCGCTGTTCGGTTATCTTTGAATTGTAGTGTTGTACTATCGGCAAAAGATTTGAAGCCTGAAAGTTTTAAGCTGCTTAAACGCATAATGTCCTAGTAATTACCGACGCGATCTCCGCGCCCAAGCGAGTTCGATTTGTTTCATCCGTGTCAGAGATTCCAACACCAGATTACGTAAGTGTCGACAAAAATCTTCCATAAATAAAGTAGCTTGTTGTGATTTTCGGATTAAAATTGCGTCAATCACCAACTTAAGCAATTCTAAAGCTTCTTGAAGCTCGCGTCTTGAAGTATTTAAGGTTAAAAAATAACTTCTTCGGAGTGAGGGTAACAACTCTTTATAAAATTTCATCAGGTAGGGATTCCCCACCATGTCTTGTTGCCCCGATAAAAATTGAAAAATACCATCATAAAACTTTTCAGTATTGCCTTGCTTCACTTGCTCAACCAAATGACTCATCATCTGCTGGATCGCTTCAGCCTCATGATTACGCCATGTTTCACTCATACGTTGCACGATTTGACCTAATAACAGTGCACTGGTATCAAATAATGCGCGTACTTGTTGAGCTGACATTTCTGAGACAATAGCACCACGGCGAGGATAAATTTCAATCAAGTGGGTTCTTTCTAAAAGCAAAAGGGCTTCTCGTACTGAGCCACGACTGACATCCAGTTCTTTGGCAATACGTAGTTCTTGTATTCTTTCTCCTTCAACCAACTCGCCACTAATAATTTGTTCACTAATATGTTTGGCAATTTGTTCTGAAAGGCTATCCACTTCTTCCGAATGCATATAATTCCTATCTTGGGTTTATTATTCTTTCTCAGACAATGTCAATTGTCATTATTTTAGTTTTACCTGATTTAATTCAATTGAAACCATGACATTGTCCGACAATTTTAATGCATTTTAAGTCAATTTAGTGTTTAGAAAAAGTACCTTTGATCGGAATCTACTTAGTAATTCCTTGATAAATAAAATAAAGACCAACAACTGTAAGTAAACATGCAAAACATTTTTTCAACATGGCTGGAGAAAGCGCATGCGCAACCTTTGCGCCGAATTTGGCGGTGATAAAACTCATCACACTGATCCCAATAAAGGCATAGATATGGACATAACCAATTGAATTTTTAATTTCAATTGGTTCTTGCGCGCCGAAGAACATGAAGCCTAATGCCCCTGCGATTGCAATCGGTAACCCACAAGCTGCTGATGTTGCAACGGCTTTTTGCATCACCACACCATTTTTGTTGAGATATGGAACAGTTAAACTTCCGCCACCAATACCAAAAATTGCCGATGCGACCCCGATTCCCCCACCAGCCAGCATTTGCATAGGTGCAGTCGGCAATTGTTTAGATTCATCGACTTTGACATTGGCCCCTTTAAACATTTTAAATGCCACCCAAATTGCAAATGCCCCAATAATCAATTGTAAATGCTGACCTGATAAAATATCTGCAATGCCAGCACCAATAAATGAGCCAATCACCAAACCTGGAGCTAAGTTTTTAAAAACACTCCAAAGTACTGCACCTTTTTTATGATGCGCTGTTACAGAACTAATTGAAGTTACAATAATAGTTGCAAGTGAAGTTCCCAATGCCATGTGCATAATGACCGAAGGATCATAGCCCATTTTGGTAAAGACCACATAGAGAATTGGTACAATAATTAAGCCACCGCCAACACCAAATAGCCCAGCAGCAAATCCTGCGATTGCACCAATACCTAAATATATGATTAACTCCATAAATGTTCCTTCACTCTTCTCAGATTCAACATGGATTTAGAGACTCGTCATCTTAGACAACTTCTTACACAAGCAAATGAGCTCCCTGAAGTGCTGCTTTTAAAGCAGACTACAGCATCGACCAATGATGATGTGCGTGAAATTGCGCTCAGCGGCGTCAAGACAGTTTTGGTCTGTAGTGAAACTCAGACTCAAGGACGAGGTCAGCACCAACGGGAATGGGTTTCGCCAATTGGTAATATTTATTTAAGCACATTGCTTGAAACACGAACACCCTTAGATGGGCGTTTAGCATTGGAAATTGCTTTAAATATCTTACAAATGCCAACACTTAAGAATTTACCAGAATTACAAATTAAATGGCCCAATGACCTATATAGCCCTCAAGGAAAATGGGGCGGAATTTTGGTTGAGCCCATTTCACCACATCAAGCCATTGTTGGAATCGGGATCAACTTATTTCCGATCCCTAAAGAAAATGTGACTCAACAAGCTACCTCGCTAATGCAATTAGGCCTACAATTTCCAAATCGAATCCAAATCATTGCAGAAATGTATTTGGCAATTCAACAAGCTGGACAATGGTTTGATCATGGTTGCTATAACCTCTCAGCACGATTTAATCACTATGCTGCCTTTATGGATCAGCAGGTTTATTTTGAACAAATTCAAAATTCAATTGAAGGTATTTTCAAAGGGATTTCTGATGATGGTGCACTGAATTTATTGACGGCTCAAGGTTTAGTCAATGTCTATCAGGGGCGTTTACGCTTAGCTGAAGCATAAATAACGAGGTGATCTGTTTTCTAAAATGAGATGGATTGATCAGATGTATCGTGAAAAAGTGATCGGCAATTAGGGGCTGTTGACATTTCATAAATGGCTTGCGTTGTAGGTTAAAATTGAGCATGAGACGTATACGTCGTAAAGCATGAAGAGAATAGCGAGACTATTTTCGAGTTTCATAACGAAGGCTGAGATAATTTTAGCCACAACCCTGAGCAAGAACAAAGCACTGCTTTGTTTGCAGCGCAAGGCGCAGCGGGGGACTAGCGTGTTTTTTGCCGCTACGTTGTTACGAACTACTGATTTAGAATAACTAAATTTCGTATTTCGCGCCTAGTATCGCCTAAAAAACACACGTAGTCGCAAACATAGACGAATTATCAACAGACCCTATTTAAAACAGGGCTTTTTTCGCTATACATTTCGCTATATATTGCGCAGTAATCGTATTGATCCAAAGATCATAGCAAACAGTTACTAACAGTACGGAACAACGTTCAGCAAAATGAACCGCAGGTTATTTGCCCTATTTGATTGATCAGATTGAGAGGCTCTCTAAGTCGTTCAATATTTTCAAATAAAATAATTATGCAGATTGTGTTCAGTTTCAATTAGGCAAAATCATGAAAGCACTTTGGTTAGATATTGGAAATACCCGTCTAAAATATTGGATTACTGAAAATAATCAAATTATCCAACAGGCAGCAGAATTACATCTCCAATCCCCTGCGGATCTGCTACTGGGTTTAATTCAACATTTTCGTGGTTTAGGCTTAGACAAAATTGGAATCTCCTCAGTCCAAGATAAAAAGAACAACGAACGCATTGTCCAGATTTTAAAATTACTCGATATTCCGGTGACTTTTGCCAAAGTGCATGCTGAATATGCAGGATTACGTTGTGGCTATGACCATATAGAACAACTTGGAATCGATCGTTGGTTACAAGTTTTGGCCGTGGCGAAAGCTGATGATGACTTGTGTGTGATTAGCTGTGGTACAGCTTTAACAATTGATTTAACCCAAGGCTTACAACATTTAGGCGGTTATATTCTGCCTAACCTCTATTTACAACGCGATTCTTTAATTCAAAAAACCAAAGGTATTAAAATTCCAGATGCGGCTTTTTCAGAGCTGAGTCCAGGTCGAAATACCATAGATGCAGTACATCATGGCATTTTCTTAGGACTGTTAAGCACCATTGAAAAAGTGCTTGAGCAACAACCACGCAAGCTTATTTTAACAGGCGGTGATGCCAATCTATTTGCACAATTTCTTGAGAAATATCAACCAAGAATTGAATCAGATTTATTACTTAAAGGCTTACAGTTCTATATAGATCGACAAACTGCTTAAACCCAAATACAATTTAATGGAAGATCAGCAATCTTCCATTTTTAATAAATACAACCATAAACACGATAAAAGAGCAATCATTATGAAAACGATACCCTTACTGCTTAGTGCCTGTTTAATGAGCTTCACAATGGTGGGGTGTACCAGTTTACAAACTACGCACTCATCTTCAACAACCATGGCAACAACTGAACCCGTTATTGCTTACTTTGCTCCAGATGCAGGTGAAGAAGCCTGTGACTGCGGTTTAATCATGGATCAGGGTTATTCACTCACACCCGTAGAAAATGGATATTTCAGAAAATTATTAGGTCGTGATAAAGATGGCCGTTTCTTAGTTCAGGACTTCTATCAAAATAGTCGTAAAAAACAATCTGATCCCTTTTGGATTAAAGCCCCTCAAGGCTTAAATAGCTTTGATAGTAAATATGTCGATGGTGAAGTTGTGGGCTATTTTGAAAATGGAAAAGTCAGCTTTAAATCGACCAGCCAAGACCAGAGATTAGTTGGAAAAACTGAAACGTACTATTCAAATGGTCAACTTGGGCTACAGGAAGAACATCTTGATGCTCAGCCCATCGTTCAAAAGGTATGGTATGAAGATGGCAAACCTGCAGCAGAACTAAAATTAAGCCCAAGTGAAGATTATTCGATTCTAGACAGTAAAGTTTGGGATCAACAAGGCAATTTGATTCAAGATGAGCAACGCGCTCAGGAGATTCTTGACGAGCTTTATCAAAAACTAAATCAATAAAACAAAAGCAAATCGAGATAAATCTAGTATACGACTTGAGTGCGAGATTGAGATTCAGGTTGTAATAAAACCGCTAACTTTTCCCAAAGTACGTTTAAGCGAGTATATCCCTCAGCTGCCATAAAATGCCCAGCATCTTTCACTTCAATCATTTGTGAATTCAGAGAATAACCCTGTTGAATACTGATCGGTGCTGGAACAAAAGGATCATTGTTGGAGAAAAAGACAAAACGATTGAGAATATTCATTCTTAACAATGCATCGTCAACCTCGGCTTGTTGTAAAAATGAATTAAGTTCAGGTACAACGGATAAATTTTTACTAAATCCTGCTACTAAAAACAAAGCACCTAATTTTCGCCCCAATATTTCACTTGAAAGGAAATCCAGAGTGGCAATACCACCTAAGCCATGTGCCACAATGATGGTATCTTCATTGAGTGACTTAATTTGCTGAGTAATATTATGCTTCCACACCTCATAGCGAGGTTGTTCTGCATGTTCTAGATGAATAATTTCACATGTATGCCCTATAGCCAATACTTGCTGCTTCAACCAAGGATACCAATGCTGTTCAGGGGAGTCTTTATAACTGTGTACGATAAATACTTTTTTCATAAATAGACTACTTATCAATTATTGTTTAAATCATATTCAAATAATGTGCTTAGAATATCTAAACAACCAATAAAAGTATGTTATTTTTATTTAACAAAAAAGCGCCCGAAGGCGCTTTTTATAAAATAAATGAGGCTTATTTTTTATCGTTATTACCAAACAATGGTCCCATACCGCCACCACCGCCAAACTGTTTTTGCATCCCGCCCAATGAGCGCATCATTTTTGCCATACCCGATGGATTGGCAAATTTCTTCATCATTTTCGCCATTTGCGCATGTTGTTTGATCAGTTTATTGACTTCAACCACATCCATACCACAGCCTGCTGCGATACGCTTTTTACGGCTCGGATTCATTAAGTCTGGATTACGACGTTCTTTGATGGTCATCGATTGAATAATCGCTTCCATCTTTTTCACTTGCTTTTCAGGATTTGCTTGCGCAATCGCATCTTGAATGCCTGAATTGCTCATGCCAGGCAACTTATCCAAGAAGCCCATCATACCGCCCATTTTATTCATTTGTTCAAATTGCATCAGCATGTCTTCAAAGTTGAAGCTCCCACCCTTTTGCAATTTTTTCGCCATTTTTTCGGCTTTTTCTTTGTCGATTTTACGTTCAACTTCTTCGACTAAAGAAAGTACGTCACCCATACCTAAGATACGTTGTGCAACACGCTCAGGATGGAATGGCTCTAAGGCATCGAGTTTTTCACCCATACCTAAAAATTTAATTGGCTTACCAGTAATTGCACGTACCGAAAGCGCCGCACCACCACGTGCATCACCATCGGTTTTGGTGAGGATAACACCCGTTAATGGTAATGCATCATTAAAGGCTTTGGCAGTATTTGCCGCATCCTGACCTGTCATTGCATCAACGACAAATAGGGTTTCGGTTGGGCCAATTGCGGCGTGTAATGCTTTAATTTCATCCATCATGTCATCATCAACATGCAAACGACCTGCCGTATCGACAATCAAAACATCATTAAAGTTAATTTTGGCTTGACCAATTGCACGTTGTGCAATTTTAATCGGATCTTCAGAAGCATCCGATTCAATAAAATCAACACCCACTTCAGCAGCAACTGTTTGCAGTTGCTTGATCGCAGCTGGACGGTAAACATCGGCAGAAACCATCGCCACTTTTTTCTTTTGACGCTCTTTTAAGAAACGTCCAAGTTTTGCAGCTGTCGTGGTTTTACCGGCACCTTGTAAACCTGCGAGAAGAATCACAACAGGAGGTTTTGCAGCTAAGTCTAGACTTTCGTTTGCCTCACCCATCATTTTGGTGAGTTCGTCATACACAATTTTAACGAAAGCTTGACCTGGTGAAAGCTGAGTCATGACTTCTTGACCCAATGCTTCTTCCTTAACTTTCGCAATAAACTCACGAGTTACAGGCAAAGCAACATCGGCTTCAAGAAGTGCCATACGCACTTCACGTAAGGTATCTTTAATATTATCTTCGGTTAGCTGCCCAGAGCCAGTAACATTTCTGAGACTCTGCGTGAGTCGTTCTGTTAAGGTATCAAACATTGCAAAATCCGCTTAAAATAGCTAGTAGCAAAAAAATCTTTCTTAAAATAGAAAATTTATGCTCAAGATGCTATAGGATACTGTAGTTCACATGGAATTTATATCTTATAACATGAATATTCATCATCCTGAAAAAGGTTTGACATGATTAGCCTCCCCTTGGTTTATACGATTTTAGCATTAATTGCCTATACCTCTTCATTTTGGTATTTGTTCATGCACTTAATGGCTAAACGTTCCGCAAACCCATGGTTTATTGGCATCATGTCAGGTTTAGGGCTGATATTACATGCAAGTGTACTGCATAACGACATACTTACACCACTAGGGATTAATTACGACGTCTTTAACTTGATGTCTTTTACCTCGGCGTTAATGTTGGTTCTAAGTATGCTTTATAGTACCTATCGTCCTGTTATTTCACTAAATTTGATTGGCATTCCGGTTGCAGCCTTTGGTCTGATTTTAGGATTTTGTTTTAGTAAACCAGATCAATTTATTGAACAGCATTCTATCGGTTTAGACATCCATATCATTCTGTCTTTATCTGCTTATGCCGTTTTACTCATGGCAACCATACAAGCCGTTTTGATTTGGTTTCAAAACCGCGAACTCAAAAAGAAACAAAAAAAACGTATTTGGGTCAACTTCTTACCATCATATCAAGCCATGGAATCCTTACTTTTTGATATGCTCATTACTGGTTTTGTTTTATTAACTGTCGCTTTATCTTTTGGTTTCTTTACCATTGATGACTTCTTTGCACAGCACCTAGCACATAAGACTGTGTTTAGTATTGTGTCTTGGTTTGTTTACGGTGCGTTGTTAATTGGTCACTATAAGTTTGGCTGGCGTGGTCAGAAAGCCATTCGCTTTACCATGATTGGATTCTTTTTATTGGCAGTTGGCTTTATTGGTTCTAAATTTGTTTTGGAAATGATTTTGCATCGTTGATAAACGCAGCACTGAACAAAAATGGGCAGTATTTTGTATTCTTACTATAAGTATATTAATACAGAAGCAGAAGAAATTGTTTTATATGAGTTAGATCTGGAATATTACTGCCTTAGATCAATTCTGGTGACAGCTTAACTCAGCATCCAATACAAATTTAAACATAGAACAAGCGCATTTTCTCTTAGCTGAAAGAAGTTTTTCTGACGTTTTAGACGAAATTATTCCCATTGAAAATGGTAAGTTTTTAAATTTTTGGAATCAATCGATCTCTAAATATTTAAGTGATTGGATGAATTAACGAACAAATTTTACATTGGGCAAAACATTGAAACCGAGATCTTGTGTTTCTACCCTCAAAGGGTGATCGTTAAATATGGCAAAGGATTTCATAGTTTAGCCAATGAGAAGGATTGTGAATCACATTTAGGTTCTAAAAACATGTATACACAGCAAAAAACTCGACTTTATATAGAGGTTTCGATAATGAAAATTTATGGATCAACTTTTCAATAACACTCCATTTAGCAATGATCTAGAATATATTTGCATCAGTAGACATCTCCTACAAAAATGCGTATAACGCTGTTTTCATCTCATCAGGTAACAATTGTGAAACTTATACTCGCCCCAATGGAAGGCTTAACCGACCCTATCATGCGTGACGTTCTCACACATGTCGGTAGCTTTGACTGGTGCGTGACTGAGTTTATCCGTGTAACGGATTCGGTCTTACCTGACCATGTTTACCATAGCTATTGTCCAGAACTAAACAATCAAGGCAAAACAGCTGCTGGCACACCAGTACATGTTCAGTTTTTAGGAAATAATCCTGAAATGCTCGCAGCCAATGCGGTACGCGCTGCTGAATTAGGTGCTCCTGTAATCGATATGAATTTTGGTTGTCCTGCTAAAACAGTAAACCGTCATAGAGGCGGTTCAGTACTTCTCGATGAGCCTGAGGTTGTACATGAGTTGGTCAAGGCTGTACGTGATGCAGTACCCAAACATATTCCTGTATCTGCAAAAATGCGTTTAGGTTATATGGACCGAAATTTTACCCTTGAAAATGCGCATGCCATTGAAGATGCTGGCGCAGCTTGGGTCACTGTCCATGCTCGGACCAAAGCTGATGGGTACACCCCTCCAGCATTTTGGGATCAGCTACAGCCGATTCGTGAAGCACTCAAGATCAATGTGATTGCCAATGGTGAAATCTGGACCAATGCTGATGCGAAGCAATGCCAACTTGAATCAGGTTGCCAAGATTTGATGATTGGTCGTGGTGCTGTGACTACACCAGATCTCACACAATGTATTCGTAAAAATACAGATGAACCACTTATCACTTGGTCTGAACTATTAAATTTACAAATTCGTTTTTTAAATGGTCCATATAAAAAAGAGCTGAACATGGTCGGCCGTTATAAACAATGGATTGGGATGATGTCTAAGCATTACCCCGAAGCCAAAGCCTTATGGGATGAAATCAAACGGTTGAAAAAAATTGATGAAGTGCTGGAGAAATTGAATCCTGCACATTTTTAAATTGCTTCATCAATCTCTAAAATTGCTTTAATTTCTTCAGGTTGAAATTCTTTTGATAATTCAGAAGTTGGATTCAATACCAATGTTGCCCCCTGAGTCATTTCAAAAAACTGCCGTGTATTTAAAGTGATATATTGGGCATCGACTCCAATATCATTTTGAATGGTTTCTAGCTCTATGAAGAATGGTATTGCTTGATCACCTTCGGGTGTTTCTAGAATACGGAATTGAATTTTTTTATGCTGATCTTGTGTTCCCAAACAATAAATATCCGATGCTAAAAGCAGATCGATAAAATCAGGGATCAATTCGTAGTTTTCTTGGGTGTTAATAAAGAGTTGTTGTAAATTTTGCATGTTGTTGATTGTCTATTTTTGGTGCCATTAATATAGCTTATTCACGGTAGATATGGAATTGATCTGAGTGCTCAATTGGATATCCTTAAGCCTCGAATTTCAAATTTAATAAAACAATGATTTTTCATAATTTTCATCTTAAAAAATTTTAAAGTTCACACTCATTCTTTTATTTACTATATATATATTAAATTGACCAGAATTATTAATTGGATCACAATTCACTTCTAAACTAAATCTTTTATAATTATAGTTATTAACAATTATTTCATCTTTATTCCTGTTAAATTTATAGAAATTATCATAATTACCATCAAATCCAATTAAGCTCAAAATAGATTTAACATTATTCTTATCTAGATCTGAAATTTTATTACAATCATCAAACCTATATTCAATCGTTTTAACACCAAAACCATTTTCCTCAGGACCAATAATTAAAATAGAACTTCCAATTTCAAAAATCAAAGGATTCGCATTGTCATTAAAATTTACTTTATTGTAGTTATATTCACTTATGATTTTTTTATAAAATAAGCCATCAACCAAATTTTTAAATAAAACATTATCTATTCGTTTCCTATCTTGGTGTGCAACGCTATGGTATGGCGTAGACAAGCTTCTAGGCGTACAATCCGCATTAGCGCATGGGTCATTTACTCTATTTTCACTTACCTCCATACTCTCAAAATGAATATCAGATTTATTCTTAGAAACATAAAATACAAGAGAAACAAAAAGTAGTACTAAAAATATTTTTTTCATTCCAACCTTTTTTCGTTATTGACTAATGTATTAATTACTAGCATTTACTTTTGGTACACCATTACTCTTATAAATATAAAAGGCAGTATAGTTATTCGTTTGATCAGTATTAAACTCAAACCAAAGACCTGAAACTTTAATTCTATTGGTGACTAAGAATTCTCCATACTTATGTACTGTATTCTCAATATCTGTTATGTGCTCATGCAATAGTTTTTCGTAAACATCCATTAAATCTTTTTCATTCAATCCTAAAATATTTGTAAAGATCATTGGAACTTCTGGATCCAAATTTATTTTCTTATATCTTCCAGTAACTTCATCATAATCATGACCTAAATAGATAACTATTTTACGTTGAGACTTAAGATTATCTCCAGTTGAATATATTGCAGATGAGATTTCAGGTAGCTCATCACCACGACCAAAAAAGAAGATCTTATTTATACCATATAAATTTGGTCCAATTTCATAACGTTTCTTACTCAAGGGAGCATTTTCCTTATGCTCAATGTATCCTGATTTTAAAATTTCATTTTTAATTTTATAAAAACCAATAGAAATTGCTTCCAATTTAAGCTGATTCACTGGGGCATTTTTACTAAAATCCACTTCTGGGGCGATTAGACGTTCACTATTATTTTTAAAAATATAATAATTTGTATGATCTTCAATACTACTACCAAAGCTATAGGATGTCATAGAAAAACATATCAGGTATACAGTTTTAAATTTAATAATATAATGATTTTTCATAATTTTTATCTGTCATTTTTGTATAGTATACAGTATAAGAAAAACTATTGACTTGACCTTTCCCTACAAACCATTCAGGTTCAGATTCCAAGATAGCTTAAACAGGAAACATATAGAAAACTAATATATTGATGTCTCATATTTTTTATCCGTTTTCTTTGTAAAATAAATAAAAAAATTCAAACTATTATATTTCCTATTTTTAATTTGTTTTCCATCAGCTTCCAAAACAATGTGCATATCATTTACATTCCATTCTTCTACTTCAGGCTCATTTGAATTACTACATTTTAGTTTTTTTATAAAAGTACTAACTTTACTATTCAAATCTACCCCACCCACTTTATCACCACTTACCACATAAATCTGATCTTTAACCATAGATACAATTTCTTCTTCTAATTGCTCACTATAAGAAACATAGTTATCACTACTAAAAAACATATGATTACCCTTTAAATTACTATTAGCTGAAAGACGGGAAATGTAATCAAAATTCTTCTTCACATTATTATTAACAGTACCATCACTAAAACCTACTTCAGGAGAAAGACTATCTAGAACTTTCAATACTAAATATTGACTATTTAACTCAAAATATCTTTTAATAATTTCATTTTGATCATAATTTAAATAAATTTTATTATTTTCAACAAATGATGATATATCTCTAGCTACTCGAACATCATAGCCATTTTCATTTTTTATATTTTCACTATTTTTTAAACTACAATTATCCTTATTTGAGTCAAATGAGCAAGCAGACAGACTTAAAATTACTACTAATAAAATCAAAAATTTCATAATATCTTTATCCATTGTAATCTAAGCTTCTATCGTTACGCATAAGTAACCATTGATGCCTAAATAAAGCTATTTGATTACCTTTATAAAGCGATTTTTTAGGTGGATCTTCATCAGTATCCTCATAATCCATAAAATTATCGGTAAAACCTTTATGAAAACAATATGGTATATCTTTCTCATTTTGAAATACATGGGATAACCCAAAGCTATGAACTATTTCATGGACGACAGTCTCCAATTCAGTTGCTCCATGATGATAAATAACAACTGAGTTCCCCCATACTTTTTCCTATTAGATCCTGCTTCAGGTGCAAAAATAGAACTACCTTTTCTATTAAAAGTTTGACCATTTTTGGTATATTAACATTGTGTATTTGTAAAAAAAACATATGTAACATCATTAGAATCAGAATTTATTAAACCATTAACTTTTGCATATTTCTGAAATAAAAAGATTAAATCGTGCTTAAATTCATCATCTAAAGTATTGCTAATTATACTATTACCTAAACTGTTTTTCGTTTGATTTACATAATATTTATTATAAAATCCTTCCAAGTCCCATTTTTTATTTTTATCCAACATGTCCTTTATATTAAAAATTGTATCTCTTACTATTTTAGGTGTATAAGTGCTTGATTAAAAGATTCATATTTTAAACTATATTCCAATCCTGTACCTGTAGGCCGTTGAACTTTATTTTGATTAAAACTAACATCAACAAAGCATATTTTAGCTATTGGCACTTTATCATTTGGAAATATATACAACTGCCCAACAACCTCTATCGCTGTACTTTTTTTTGCTTTAACTGTAACTAATGCTCCCTTTGTTGTAGCCCCATCACAAATTATTCGGATTGAGCCTTGGTTATCATAATACGACCTTTTATTATTTACTAAATCAACGCTCTGTCGGCTCTTTAAAAAATTTGAAAGTGCTAACTCCAAACGATTACTTTTTTCATTACCAGTTGATGTAGATATTTTTATACATTTTTCATTTGTTTCAAATATTATTTTTGTACCATCATCTTGTAAAGGAATCTCATCATCTCCAGCAACTTGATGAATTTCTAAATAGAGCAATGCTCCATTTTTATTAATTGATGTACTTGCATTTTTATCTTTCACATTTGTGGCAAATATTGCCAAGTATGCTGGTATATATTCCTTTCCCCATGGTGCTATTTTCACCATATTCTCTGTGTATATTTTTTTTAATTTTTGAATCGCTTTATTACTGTCATCAACTAATACAATTTTTCTATTTTCATCAATCTTTTGTATTGGATAAATATATTCATCTCTTAGCCAATCAAAACCGAATTCACCGTTATATCTCTTTGTTGCTCGTCCAAGATTATAAGGTCTCCGAAAATGAACCGTAAACTTCCTTAAACACGTTGCACATGAAGCACCCGCTGTAGGACTTGCACCACCAACACCCATCTTAAATCGCCAAATTAATCAAATTTTTTATAAAAACGTTATGATGAAATTCTTTTCCCAATACATACTCTTTATATGATTGGATATCATTGGAATAATTTTCTTGAAGTGAACCCAATAAATCTTTTTGTTTTAAAAACTCTATTTTTTCTGGATAAATAATTGAAAGATTTTCTTGAAGATTAGAATAGCTAAGACTCTGATTTAACTGCTCAATTGCTTTTAAAACAAATTTAAAATCATGTCCTAAAACTACACTTTTATAGCTTTCCAAAAGTGTATAAAAAGCATCTACATAAGATACTTGCTCCGCAATATTGTTATGCTGCATTTCATTTTGGAGCCAAAGATATTGCGGATCATTTGCATAATCTATTCCCAAATAAACATGGCTCTTCACCATATATTTGAGTGTATAAATTTGATTGATGCCTTTTTCAACATATAGATTGATCAGGCTTTGGACAGGTTCTAATAGCTGATCAAATTGCCCATTCAGTTTAAGGGCTGGGTTTTCTTTTATAATTTCATAGACAAGGTCATATAAAAATTCTTTATTTTGCTCAACATCTAATTCATATATTTTTTCTTGGCTGAGTATGAACATTATGCATTCTCCAATACCATTAATTGATTAGAATCTACATCCTGATAATTTCGAATTGAAATGATCCATTTTGTAATACCCTCAAAAAACTCATCTTCTTGTTGATCTGTCAGTATTTTATGAATTTTTTTAACAATTCTTGGATCAAACCATCTAAATAATTTTTGTGTACCATCAGGAAATTCTACTGTGAGATAGCGTTTCATTTTTTTAACAAACTGAGCCAAATCCAATGAACTGAATACCAGATTTAAAGCCTGTTCGTCTTTCCATGTTTGATGAATAAAGCTAAATCCATCTTCTTCGAGCGCCTCTAAATCAGTGATTAAGACAAGTACAGGGGCAACTTCAAAAGGTGCATTGCCCTCCGTTGTACCTGAAAATAATGAATAAAACTCTAACCTTGCGTCATTTCGCCATGTATTGATAAAGTGCAAAGTTTGATCTGAAACTTGCGCCGCATCCAAGATTAAATACATGTTCAAATCATGTCGATCATCTTCGATACAACTTTTTATATTTTTAAATGGAACAATTTTTCTTTTCATTTTATTTATCAACAAATGCCATTCCAAACTTTGCTGCATCCAACAAACAAGGCTTACAGATATTTTCATAGAATGATGGAAGTGAATAATCGACTTTTGCTCCACCAATAAAACTATGTTGCCCTGCCTTCACTTCGAACTTAGCAGCCGTGGTCACAAATACACCTGAACCATTAATTTTTAATTGAGAGCCACCAGATGTGATAATAATTTCTTTGAGACTCTTGAGCTCAATCATCTCTTCAGTCGAAATAATTTGAATACCTTTACGTGCAATCAAATCCGCACCATCGCCTTGTGCTTGGATCTCAACCTTACCTTTCCCAGCAAAAAGTCTTGCACCTTCTTGTGCCGCAAAAAGACTGATCTTTGATTGTGCATGTGCAACTAAATTCTTTTGCGTACTCAGGTTGATACTGTCACCTGCGGTATAACTGATTTGTTTATCCGCAGAAAGATGTAAGTCTTCATTACTTGCCAATGCGATTGAATTCGGTGCAGCTAAAATAATCAAAGCTTGTTTAAATGCATCCGCTTTGTCTTTTTCACCTTTTTCGATTTGATCAAGAAATTGCTTGAGATTTTCCAATACATCCAGTGGATCAGTTTGCTGATTCTTGGCAACTTCACTTAGGGCCTTGGAATTATTTAGACTACTTTCTAACTGACTTTTCGCGGCCGTTGCATCAAGATGATTACCTGAAGCTGAATCTTGAGCATGGGTACTCAGCAATAGACCCTGTCCGGCACGTACTGCACCCCATTGGTCTGTTCTTAGTTCAAAGCCTTCGCCTCGTCCTTCACTCGTATCCGTTTCTTTAGGATGGCTCAGATTACCGAGATTGAGTTGACTCGCACCGTGACTGCTTTGTAGCTGGCTGCTGATTTGGTCTGTGGTATCGTCAAATCTAAGCTGGCCATAGCCACTGCCTTTAACTTCTCGACTTTTGATCCCTGCTAGTTTTTTGGTATCAGGCAATTGGCCTTTGTCATCAAATTTAGTTGGATTTCGTTGCGCTTCATGGATACGCCCCACCACAAATGGTCGATCGATATTGCCATCAAAGAAATCTATCACGACAATCTCACCAATCCTCGGTAAGAACCGCGCACCATAGCCTTCACCTGCCCACGGGGTCAGTACATCCACCCAAGCGGAATCGGTGTCGTTGTCATTGCTCCCTGCACCACCATCGTGACTGTGATCTTCATTACGGGTAAATAGGAAGCGAACTTTAATACGTCCCCATTCATCGACATGAATTTCCTCTCCACTTGGCCCAACCACTTTGGCACGTTGTGGATGGGTACTTGGACGATGTTGTAGTGGGTGGTATTCAGGAACAGTGGTGATATTACGGCGTTGTAGTACCAATTGATTGGCTTGGCGTTCTGGGTTGTTTGAGTCTACATTTGAATTGACCCAATTGCTCTGTTGGAGCAAGCGATTGATTTGCTCATTCAGTTCTTTGGGTAAGTTGTTCTGGTTATAGAATGTCTTTGACGTAATCAGAAATTCTTTGTCTGAGCCACTGTGTTGGTCTATTTCTGGGTGTTCGTTTAGCTCAAACCAATACCCCACTTGTGCATCGCGTACAGTGGAATTGGCTATAAATTGTTTGGATTGAGCATCGTAATAATGGCTCAGGTTTTGGTTAATCTTTTCAATCTGATTGTTATTTGAAGCGGTTGCTTGATCTTCACCATTCAGGTCTTGAATCCATGCTGGGCTAATATGCCAAGCCTGTTCTAAACCGAGACTGGCATTGTTTTGATTTTGACTGTGTTGGTGTTTGCTTTGGACACTGCCTGCACCTTCTTCTTGCTCTAACACATCTGCTTGCCAGCGTTGTACGTGAACAGCAGTGGGTTGTAAGCTACGTTGCCCGATAAAGCTGGTGATGCTGTCTTGTTGTTCTGTGGCACTGCTACGATGGAAACGAATTTTTCTTCGTTCTAGCGCTTTGTATTCGCTGTTGTCATCCACTAAACGCAGTTTTTGTGGTTGAATTTGAGTCGCAGAACTAGGCACAATCAATTGCGCCTCATCAATCAGCCAGTTGATCCCTTCACTGCGCATCAAGCGGGTTAAAAATGCATAGTCACTTTCGTTACTCTGCATAATGAATGGGCGGATATCGTAATCTTTTTTCAGTCCACTTTTATCAAGGCTTAGACTCGATGCAAAGAGTGGGCTTTTATCTTGCCATTCTTTAAACAGCGTTTCTATCACTTGCACAACCGACTTGTTCATAAACACTCGGCTATTACGGCGTTTATGCCACAGTGAAGTGGCATCTTCGAGTTTGAGTTTATATAGCGTGAGTGCGCCATCACTTTGCCCTTGTGCGGCTTCAGTAATCACCCCTGTACTACGAAACAGTTGTCCATGATCTGTGACTTGGTCAATCGCCACTTGGCTACCGATAAATTGTTTAAGTGGAATCACAGCCGAAGTGGCAAGGCAAATCAGTTCAATAGACACACCTTGGTTTAGACCATGTTGTCCATCGATGCGTTGTAAGAAGACTTGAGCAGTCAAATCAGGATTGCTAAATTGGATATGCAAGGCTCGTTTTTGTGCGTTTAGTCCAAGCTGATCCAATATTTTATAAATGCTATTTACTAAGCTGTTCATTTTAATAATTTATTCATTTTAATTGCCTCTATTATAAATTAATTCTAAAATTTTTCTATTTAAAAAAACAATTTCTTTACTAAAAATACTTAAATTCAAATAGATTTTTTGATTAATTGTTGAAAAATTAAATAAATAATCTTACTAAAATTGCAGTTTAAATATTCACATATTTCTAATAAATCAACATTATTTATTTCCACAAACACCTAAAATCAAGTTCAAAATAATCTTGTTTATATGCTTGATTTCAATTTTAATCTCAGCCTGCTTGTTATGTCTGATATGTATTCATATGCTGATCAATCCATGTTGTGTTTATATACATACGCCTCATTTAATTTATGTCTTTTATAGCAATGCCAACTTTACTACTGCTTTATGTTATAAAATAGCTACACATTTCATTCTTTTAGGAATTTTCCTATGAACGATGTTAAGTCTCCCAGAAAACCGTTGTGGAAATCTAAAGCCGTGATTTTCGCAACAATCTTTAGCTGTCTATTCCTTGTATTCTTCTATATGGCTGTAACCAATGAACCAGATTATATGCCGAGTCAGCAAAATAAGCAGATAGCGACGCCTCAGACTGAGCATACCGGTACAGCACCTCCACATGACACGCAGCAAATGTCGAATGATGAAATGAAAAACATGCCACACAACTCAGCTCAGCCAGAACATGCAAACTAAACAATCTATGATCAATGATTCACGTAATGCGCTTGTCGTAGAAGGTGGTGGTATGCGTGGGGCTTTTACCTGCGGTGTACTTGATGCTTTCCTACAACAAAATTTTAACCCTTTTGATCTTTTTGTTGGGGTGTCTTCTGGTTCAACAAACCTCGCCAATTACCTTGCTCGACAACAAGGTCGCAATATCGAACTCTATTTAGACCACTCACTTCGACCTGAATTTATTCGTTATGCTCGCTTTTTTAAAGGTGGGGATTTACTGGATATGCAGTGGATGTGGAATATTGTCGAGAAAGAGAATCCTCTAGATCAACAGGCATTATTTAGTCAAAATCCTGACTTTTATATGGTTTTGACTCATGCTCGTACAGGTTATCCTGAATATTTACGTGCTGGGAAAGACAATATTATTGATGGCTTACGTGCTTCTAGTTCTATTCCCTATCTAACACGACAGGCTGTAGAAATCTTTGGAGAGCCTTATTTTGATGGTGGTGTCGCAGATGCCCTCCCTGTTCAATGGGCAGCGCAACAAGCAAATATTCAAAATCTCTTGGTGATTCGTACGCGTACACAAAATTACTTTAAAGCGAGCAGTAAAGCAGATCAATTCTTTGCAAAATATTTGCTTAATCAACATACTGGCTTTGCAGATAGTCTGAAAAACCGTTGTACTCGTTATAACCAAACAGTCGATTTTATCCGCCAAAATACTCAACAAAGAATTTTGGAAATCTGCCCACCTGACAATAAAAAGTTAGCAGGCCGTTTATGTAAAGATAAACGCAAATTGCAATATACCTATGAAGTTGGCTTAGAAAGCGGACAAAAAGCTATAGAAGACTGGAGCAACACACACAAAGGCTAAAAGCGAAGTTCCCCACAAATTAGTTTTTTAGCTTGTATTGCGTGACATATCTTTCTTGTGGAAAAGCATCCTGAGTGATGCTTTCTACTTGTACAACTTGCCCTTTGACTAAACTGATCAAAGGTGGCTGTTCAATCGTAATCCGCATGCGTTGATTGACCAGTGATTGACATCCACTGTCAGCTCTTCCATTCTTTTCAGCTTTTAATATTTTGATATACATCGTCAATTTACTTTTTTCAAACTCACCTTGTGGCCCATTGATTGCCATCGTCATGGTTGAGGTTTCTTCTAAGACTTTAACCGTTAAGAGACATTTATTGAGATAAGATGCCCAGGTCAAATTGGGCACAATAAGACCCATCATCAAAAAAATACCGAGTATTGCACTTTTCATTTACTGATCCTTTTTCCAAAACTTCCATGACTTTTCAGGGCAAGTATAAAGTTTGTCAGAAATAGGGATTTGATCATTGGTTTTGAGATCAAATACTTGAAATTGGCATTGGTTATTTTGATATTTACCTAAAATTTCATAATCGTGTCCAGCCTGTGGTCTGAACGAAGCAACAGCATCCACACATTGATCAAAAACTTGTGCTTTTGTCCGAGATGAATCAGTCGCTCCAAATACAAAACCATATAAATTCACAGGTTGGTCTGCATTTAAAATAAACTCTTTATAAGAAATCAGTTGGTAAGTTCGCATAGCATTGCTTTCAGCTTCTTTCTGAATCGCACTACGAGGCATCCCTTCTTCGATATTAAAGGTGATTCTGGCATACGCTTTTAGCGCAGATAATGCACCATTTCCACTTAAGTAATCCCGTATCCCAGCTTTTCTTCCTGCACAATCAAATGAATGTTGAATTAAAGTTTTTGTCGCACCCTTTCGATAGACCCGAATCCGTGACTGTGTCGCTGGATCATAAGTTTTTGGCTTTGTTTCTACCTGCAACTCATAGGCTAACGGTTGTTGTTTATCTGTTTCGGCTTGTGCAAATACACTGAATTGAGATACAACTCCAAATAAAAATAAAACCTGAAACTTTACCATGCCGTGCTTATATAATCTTTTCATTTTATTTTTAAAATACTAAGTATGTCTTGAAAAGACTTTACACGATGATCGGCCTGTGTCGATGTTTCTTTTTGTTGAGGATCAAATAAGATCGTTTTCATACCCAACGCTTTTGCACCGCGAATGTCTGCTATCTCATGATCGCCAACAAAAACGCAGTGCTGAGGAATAACACCGAGCTGCTGACATGCCAATTGGAAAATTTCTGGATGAGGCTTTCGCAGTCCAACAGCTTCTGACACAATCACACTCGAAAAATACTCACTTAAACCTAAGGCTTTGAAATTATCTTCCTGAAAAGGTGTCTTTCCATTAGAAATTAATCCAAGAGAAAAATTTGCCTTAAATAAGCTATAAATAACCAGATCAACATCGCTAAAGCTTCGACAAAATTTATTAAAGTCTAGAATATAATTCTCTAATAGCGCTTGTGTTGAATAGTTAGATATTTGAAACTCTTGAATAAGTTGAGCATACACCTGATCTTTCCATACAGAACCATTGTTATCCAGCTCCATAAAGCGCCGAATAAATTGTGGTTTCTGTTGTATCTCAACCAGCTCAAAGAAATTTACCTGCCAATTTAAAAAAGCCTTTAGGGAAGAGGTGCGATCAAGTAAGGTTTGATCTAAATCAAAAAGTATAACTTGAATCATCTCACCATCCTCTAAATCGAAAAGACTTGCTAAAGGATCAATAGATTATAATCATTGATTATCTATTCAATCCGATCTATCCATTGAATGCTTGTAGTGTTTCTAGGGTAATCCCTGCGCCACCACATACAATCACCAAGACCTGATCAGCGGGTTTAAATTGAATCGTCTGATCATAAAGCACTGATAACGTTGCACCACATGCCGGCTCAACCAAAATACGATGATCATCCACAAATTTTAAACAAGCATCTACAGTGTCTTGATCTGAAACTACCAAACTACGAACTTCAAGTTCTTGGCCCACTTCAAATGCATTTTGACAAACTTTTTTTGCTGCAAGTGTTGTTGCTATACCACTCACTTGATCCAATTCAACATGTTGCTTAGCGACAATCGAAGCATGTAAGGATGCTGTACCTTGGGTTTCAACCGCATAAATTGGAATATGGGCTAAACCATGTTTCTTTAATCCTGCTGCAACACCTGAAAGTAAACTTCCGCCACCCACAGATAAGACCACTGCATCTGGAGTAACCCCTTCTGCAATGACTTCATCAATCATCGGGATAATGCCTTCCCATAACAGTGGATGATCAAAAGGATGAATAAATACATCATGCTGTGTTAATAAGGACTGCGCTAAAGCATTGGCTTCAGTCCATGAAGCGCCATGTACAATAACCTCTGCCCCTTGCTGGGCAATTAATTCTCTCGCACGTTGTGCTGTGGTTTCAGGAACAACGACGGTCACTGGAACACCCAGTTGTCGACCTGTATAAGCAACAGCTAAGCCTGCATTGCCACCCGATGAACTGATAAAACGCTGGGCACCTTGTTCAAAATATTTCTGACAGGCATGGCTAATACTTCGTTGTTTAAATGATGCCGACAGTTGTAAGGCTTCCATTTTTAACCACACCTGACATTGATTCAGTTGGCTTAAAACTAAAGATTGTATTAACGGGGTTTTTATACTGAGCATGGGCAAATCGATTCTCTTGGTTTATTTCAATCTTGGCTTATTTCAATGTTGGTTTATTACAATTCATTCATTTTTTAAACTTAACCCCATATCGATATGTGGAATCTCACAATCTAAATATTCTTCACCTTGTACCTGAAAGCCTAAGTTTTCATAGAAGTGCGTTGCATAGACTTGAGCAGATAATTGAAGAAATGCTCTATTTTGCTGTTTTGCAACTTGAATAATATGTTGCATGAGCAGTTTACCAATCCCCTCACCTCGATATTGTTGCAACACAGCAACTCGACCAATACTGTTATTTTCCAATAACCGCGCTGTAGCAATGGCTTGATCTTGCGCATATACAACAAAATGCAATGAAATGGCATCCTGCTCATCCCATTCATCTGCTTCACTGATGTTTTGTTCTTCGATAAAAACCATGCTTCGAATCAATTTCGCATCATGTTGAAGCTGGCTCCACGGCCCAGATTGAATGACAAATTGACTCATTATTTAAATCCTAATGGTTGAGAAATTGATCCTTCATTCTTGCAATTATGCTAATGTAATGCACAGTGACAATGCGTTCACTTTCACCAACTTAACTAAACTTGTAGAATAATTATGTTTCTAAATCATAAATTTAAAGTATTTATTTATAGCGCAATTTTACTGACGACTCAAAGTATTTATGCAAAAACATCCGAGCTAGATCGTGTGAACATTATCTCAAAAAGCATGATTGGCTTATTTTCTCAAGACCCAAATCAAGATCAGCTTAATTTAAAAATGAGTGCCGCAATTGCAGGTATCTCAGAGGCTGAAGCTAAAAAAAACCGCGATGAAAGTGGCGAAAAACAAGCCACTGCATCTGAAAAGATGAAGGAAATACTCAAAGAACAATTTAATGCCAACGATTTTAAAATTGTCGCGCCAGCATTTGAACGCCAAATGAAAGCTCAAAGTGTTGCATATCAAAGCTGTAAACAGGATGGTAAAATTATTGAAAATAGTCAAAGTTTTCAAGTACCGTTAACCTGTAAAGTCCCTGTGCTTAATTTAGACAATGTCCAAATGCCTGAACGTGCTAGCAAAGAAAGTGATGCGCAATTTGCAGCTAAAGCAACAGACTTTCTGACAGAACTACTGGTTAAAGCCCCAACAGAAACATTAAAAACCAATATCTTGATTCATAAAATGGGTGAACAATTGATTCCAGAAATGGATGATCCACAATATTTTCCAGATACTATTTCTCAAAAAACCACGGGCTCAAGCGAAGCTGAGCTTGATGAAATGAATCAGCAATAAAATAATTTATCTAAATAGTACCAAGAGAGAAAGCAGTTAAACCTGCTTTCTCTCCTCACAACGCGCTAGCACTTAGCGCCAATGTCTTGCTGGTCCCACTGATCATTCAATAATAATTCTAAGGATTGCTTTTGAATCCCATACATCTCTTTTAAAGCACGAATTTGATCTAAGACTGTTTGATCAGGTGCAGTGAAATCTTTACGCTTGGTTGCCAAAATCATTTTGTTTTTACTGGTATGTTCTAATGCCACAAATTCAAAGACTTTGGTTTCATAACCATACGCTTTCAGCAACAGAGCTCGCATGGTATCTGTCAGCATTTCAGCTTGTTGTCCTGCATGAATACCGAATTGCAACATTGGTTGTAGCACTTGCGGACTGTTCAATTGTGGGCGTAATTCTTTATGGCAACATGGTGCACACATAATCATTTGAGCGTTTAAACGGATACCTGTATGTATCGCAAAATCTGTTGCAACATCACACGCATGTAAGGCGATCATAATATCCAAATGGGATGGATGATACGTTCTCACATCACCTTGGAAAAAATCCAATTGATTAAAATCGGACTTTTGCGCAACCTCTTGGCAAAATTTCACCATTTTGTCATTCAGCTCAACACCCGTTACAAATGGGGTTTGATGTTGTTTTGCCAAATAATCATATAAAGCAAACGTTAAATAGCCTTTTCCTGAACCAAAATCGACAATTTTTAAAGCCTGCTCTTTGGTTTTTCCATCATGCACTAAAGTCTCTGACTGTTGAATATGCACTAAAGCACCTGAAAAGATTTCAACAAATTTGTTAATCTGCTTCCACTTACGTGCCATGCTTGGAATAATTTGTGCATTGGCATCGGTAATGCCGAGCGGTTGGAGAAAATAGCTTTCTTGGTCGACAAAACGATGTTTTGTACGATCATGCCCTTGTTGTTGGTTTTTAGCGGTTTTATCCAGCTTATTTTTACTGATGGTCAGCAAGGCTTTCTTTTTATTTTTCTTCAGCTGCGTTTCAGCCTCATCGGTAAATAAATTGGCTTGTTTACAATCCTCAGCCAGCCCCTGAATTGTCGTTAACGCATGGGGAAGTGGATAGTTTTTAGTAATATCATTGGTTTTATAACGATATAGACAGCTTAGAACTGTTTCATTCTGTAGCTGAATGACGCGAAAGGTCATTTTCTCTAAATCAACCAATTCTCCTTTATACTGACTTAAAATCAAACGATCTAAGCTTTGATTATCAATAGCTTGCTGTACGCTATCAAAAAATTGTTGTTCCTGAACAGATAAGCTTGCCACATTGGACATAATCAAAACTCGTATTAATTAAGTTACCTATTTTAAGACGTCTTACTTTAAAGGTAAAACTCCATTACTATACAATTGTATTTTTAGGATAATAAGGTCCAATGTCGACAGATAAATTGATTCACATCTATGCACCACAAGAAGAACGTATTAATGCATTGAGTCATGCATTTGGTGCGATTTTGGCTGCGATAGCGACTGTTTTGATGCTGATTAAAGGCAACTATCTACATGGATGGCAATTTTTTGGATTGCTTGTCTATGGTCTAAGTATGATTCTACTGTTTTCCAGTTCAGCGATTTATCATTTTTCTGTCGACGAAAAAAAACGCCAGTGGTATAAAAAGCTGGATCATACCGCGATTTATTATTTAATTGCGGGAACCTATACGCCCTTTTTGGCAATTGCCATCCCAACAGCAAAAGCACATTATTTATTGATTGCACTTTGGGTCATCGCGGCCATTGGAACACTATTCAAGTTAATATTCATTCATCGTTTTGAAAAAATTTCACTGATTGCTTATTTGGTCATGGGTTGGCTTGCCGTGCTTGTAATGGATGATATGCAACAGTATTTAAAACCAGAAGCATTAAAATTATTGGTCATTGGTGGTTTAGCATATACAATAGGCGCATTGTTTTATGCCTTAAAAAGAGTAAGATACACTCATGCTATTTGGCATATATTTGTTTTGGTCGGTGCAGGATCACATTTCCTTGCAATCTATCTTTACGTCATTTAATTCATAGACACTCAAAATTCAGTGACCCTGATGGAGTGAATTTGGGTTGATCTCGTTGTTTTTTTAAGAAATTACGCCTTTTTTAAAAAGATTACGCTTTAAAGACTCGTTTTACTTTTAAAAGTGTAAGGTTCACCATGGCGTCATTATCTACTGCTACTCCAGAAATTCAAACAAATTCAAAGACTCGTGTGCTTTTCGCAAGTCTTGTGGGTACAACAATCGAATTCTTCGATTTTTATATCTATGCAACTGCTGCAGTCCTCATTTTTCCGCATCTGTTCTTCCCTGCAAGTACAGATCCGATGACGGCAACAATTCAATCACTCGCAACATTTGCCATCGCATTTATTGCCCGCCCTATTGGCGCAGCAATCTTTGGTCACTTAGGTGATCGTATTGGTCGTAAAGCAACCCTCGTCGCGGCTTTATTGACCATGGGTGTTTCAACAGTGTGTATTGGTCTACTTCCAACCTATGCACAGATTGGTATCGTTGCACCGCTATTACTTGCACTTTGTCGTTTAGGTCAAGGCTTAGGTCTTGGTGGTGAATGGTCTGGCGCAGTCCTGCTTGCAACCGAAAATGCACCTGAAGGCAAACGTGCTTGGTATGGGATGTTCCCACAACTGGGCGCACCGATCGGTTTTATCTTGGCAACGGGTTCATTCCTTGGTCTTGGCGCATTGATGTCTGAAGCAGACTTTATGCAATGGGGCTGGCGTATTCCATTCCTTGCAAGTGCTGCATTGGTGATTGTGGGTTTATATATTCGCTTAAAATTGCATGAAACCCCAGCGTTCCAAAAAGTATTAGACAAACAAAAAGAAGTTAATGTTCCATTTAAAGAAGTTGTGACCAAACATTATAAAATGCTCTTCCTCGGCACAATTGCTGCTGTGTGTACATTCGTGGTGTTCTATCTCACAACAGTATTTGCACTCAACTGGGGAACCAAACAACTGGGTTACTCACGTGCAGAATTCTTAGAGATGCAACTGGTCGCAACACTATGTTTTGCTGCGTTTATTCCGCTTTCTGCTGTATTTGCTGAGAAGTTTGGGCGTAAGGCAACCTCTATTGGGGTATGTATCGCCTCTGCACTTTTTGGTTTAGTATTTGCCAGTATGCTTGAGTCTGGCAGTACCGTGATTGTGTTCTTGTTCTTATGTATAGGTTTAGCATTGATGGGAATGACATACGGTCCAATTGGTACGGTCTTGTCTGAAATTTTCCCGATTTCTGTACGTTATACAGGCTCTGCATTAACCTTTAACTTGGCAGGTATTCTGGGCGCATCTTTTGCACCTCTGATCGCAACTGAACTTGCAACCAAATATGGCTTACAAGCGGTGGGTTACTACTTGACAGCAGCATCCATTCTTTCACTGTTAGCATTCTTGGCCATTCGTGAAACAAAACATGATGATGTTAACAACCAAGTTTAATCACCCTCTCAATGATCAAAGCCTGCAATTTTGCAGGCTTTTTTGATTTAGCGAAATGCTAAAACTCAGGCTCAGATACAATCTCAACCAGTAGATTATTAAAAGGCTGCATAAAAGACAAATAGCTTGCATGTAATGCCATACGCGCTAAATCAGTGTTAAACGGCGTAGGATGGTAAAGCTTATCGCGCATAATCGGATGCCCAATATGTTGCATATGCACCCGTAATTGATGAGAACGTCCTGTAATCGGTGTAAGTAGCACTCGACTTACATCCTTTTCAGCATCATAGCTTACAGATTCAAATAAAGTTTGAGCGGGTTTGCCTAACTCAAAATGCACGATCTGGCGTGGACGATTTTCCCAATCGGTAATCAAAGGCACATCCACACGACCATTGCTATTGATTTGCCCTTGCACCAAAGCAATATAATTTTTTTTAACAGTTCTCGCTTGAAACATTTTACTTGCTGCAACTTCCGCATCACGATGTTTGGCGAACAACAGAATGCCCGAGGTTGCCATATCCAAACGATGGGTAATTTTGGCATTTGGATATATTGCCAATACTCGAAAATAAGCGCTGTCATGATGTTCAGGCAAACGCCCCGGAACTGAAAGTAACCCTGCGGGTTTATTGATGGCAACAAAGTCATTATCTTCAAAAATAATGTCAAGTGGATCTAAAGGAGGCTGATAAACAAAGCCATCATCAATCGGCATGTGGATCGTATATTGAGAAGAATTGCCGAAAAATAGCAATAGACTAAAAAGCTGTCAAGCATGTACATGCTTTATTATTTTCCGCAATCAAAAAAACTCCAATACACGAGAATATTGAAGTTTTTAAGTCACTATACAATGCACTTGATCTGATCAATCAAGCCTGAATATTCAATACCAACTGACGTTTCTTTACCTGTTGTCCAACTTGCCCAATAATCTCATTAACGACCCCCTCAACATCAGACTTAATCTGTTGCTGAATCTTCATCGCTTCTAAAATCAACAAAGTTTGACCTTTAGTCACCGTATCACCCGCATTTACCAGGATATTGATAATCGCACCATCCATTGGTGCACGAATGTTACCATCGCCTGCGACATCGGAAGTTTCAGGTGCTGCATAGGTGGTATTTTCAATGCTGATATTGCCATTTACCGCATCTAAATACAGCTGATTTCCATCTAAGACATAGTCAATCGAACGGCGTACACCATCCACCTCATAAATGAATTTTTCTGCTTGCTGTTCGACAATGCTGATCCCAAGTGTCTGCCCACAAATTTCAACGCTCACTTGGTTTTGATCACGTTTCACCAAAAGCTGTAATAACTGATCATCATGCTTGAGTTTTAAAGGTAAAGATAACGCAATTCCGGTATTCCAACTGCTTTGACTGGAAGCATTGGTCAACAGTGCCGCAGCAATAGCTAGGTGTTCTAAGCCCAAAGCTTGTTTATGTAAGCTGCCATCTGTTTGGAAATGTTCTTGAATAAAGGCAGTATTGGTGTCTCCTTTAACAATAATAGGGTGTCTTAATAAATTCACTAAAAACTGCTTATTACTATTCACCCCCAACAATACACAATCATCTACAGCACGCGCCAAGAGCCGAATGGCATCCTGACGGGTTTGACCATATGCAATGACTTTTGCCACCATTGGGTCGTAAAACGGACTAATTTCATCCTGTTGCAACAAACCATGATCAATTCGAACATTGGGTAAATCAGCAGCTTGCCAGCGCTGTATTTGACCAGTCTGTGGCAAGAAATCTTGGCGGGGGTCTTCTGCATATAAGCGAACTTCTATTGCATGTCCTGACAAGGTCAATTCAGACTGTTGTAAGGGCAAGGTTTCACCATTGGCCACACGCAGTTGCCATTCCACCAAATCTAACCCTGTGATCAGTTCCGTTACTGGATGCTCGACTTGCAAACGTGTATTCATTTCGAGGAAATAAAACTCACCTGATTGATCCAATAAAAACTCCACCGTTCCTGCACCGACATAATCACATGATTTCGCTGCTGCAACAGCAGCCTCACCCATTTGTTGGCGTAAGCTTTCAGTCATCACTGGACACGGGGCTTCCTCAACCACTTTTTGATGACGACGCTGAATCGAACAATCACGCTCAAATAAATACACATAATTGCCATGGGTATCGCCAAACACCTGTATCTCAACATGGCGTGGAGCAATCACAGCTTTTTCAAGAATCAGCTCACCTGAACCAAAGGCATTTTCTGCTTCAGAACGCGCTGTTTTTAAGGCTTCAACAATATCAGCAGATTGCTGTACCAGACGCATACCGCGCCCACCACCACCTGCTGAAGCTTTGACCATCAGTGGATAACCAATTTTATTGGCTTGTTGTTCTAAATACTCTATATCTTGCTGATCACCTTCATAGCCCGGCACACATGGTACACCCGCCTGAATCATGGCAATTTTTGACAGTCGTTTACTGCCCATCAATTCAATTGCTGGTGCAGGGGGGCCAATAAAGGTAATTCCATTTTTCTCACAAGCTGCTGCAAAATCGGTATTTTCAGAAAGGAAGCCATAACCGGGATGAACAGCATCAGCTCCCGTTTTTTTACATGCATCGATAATATTCTGAATAGATAAATAAGACGCTGAAACTTTTGAAGCACCAATATATACAGCCTCATCTGCAAGCTGTACATGACGCGCATGACGATCTGCATCTGAATAGACAGCCACGGTCTGATAGCCCATTGCTTTTGCTGTTTTCATCACGCGAACAGCAATTTCACCACGATTCGCCACCAATATTTTTGAAAATGCCATTCTCGTTTTCCCTATTTTTAGTTTTATATTTACTTGATTATCTTGGTTGAATCACACCGATCCCAATCAAGATCACTGATCAGCAGTATCACACTTATGCATCAAACCAGTTTGGATGACGCTTTTGGATAAAGGCCATTGTGCCTTCTATACCTTCTTCCCCCCCCACAGCATTGGCAAATTGCTGTGCGGCATCATCCAATAAAGGCGTCAAAGCTTCATTTAAAGTACGGTGCAATAGAGCTTTAGTTACACGAGATGCTTGTGGGGCAGTACGTTTAATCTGCTGAATGGTTTCGATCAATAAAACTTCCAGTGCTTTTTCATTCTCAACCACTTCATGTACAACACCAACGTTCAATGCGGTATGCCCCTCAAAACGTGCACCAAGTAAAGCCAAACGACGCGCTTGAGTTAAGCCAATTCGCTTTACCACAAATGGGGCAATCTGGGCGGGAATAACCCCTAATCCTGTTTCAGGTAAACCAAATTTGGCATCGGCAAGACTGATTGCAATATCTGAAACACATGCCAAGCCAAAACCACCACCCAACACCGCACCTTCTAAAACCGCGACAACAGTTTGTGGTACTTGATCCACTTGCTCCAGCATATGTCCAAATTGACGATTGAAATCAACATAAGGCTGATTAGAACCAATATTGATGGCCTCACCACGCAGTTGAGCCATATCTTTAATGTCACCACCTGCACAAAAATTTCCATCTTTGCCACGTAAAATGACTGCACGAATGGAGATATCATCTTGGATCGTTTTAAACACTTGTTGAATCGCTTTGACCATATTCAAACTCATTGCATTGCGACTCTCAGGTCGGTTGAGCCATAAGGTTAAAATACTGCCTTCTTGCTCAAGCTCAATGCTGCGATCAAATTGTTGTGTTGTCAGAGATTGCGAAAGTGCCATATTTATTCTCCTTGTTATTTACGCTTAGATGGAAGAATGTCCATCAACTTACAAATAATTCCAAGCATAATTTCATCTGCACCACCCCCAATCGAACCTAAACGACCATCACGATACAGCTGAGAAGCGGGGTTATCCCACATAAAACCATTTCCACCCCAAAACTGTAAGCAACTGTCTGCAACTTCTCTAGTTAAACGACCTGCTTTAAGTTTTGCCATAGAGGCAATTTCTGTTGCATTTCCACCGTCAATGTGAATTTCACAAGCACGATAGGTTAAGGCACGTAAAGCTTCCACTTCGGTCATCAACTCAGCAAAACGGAAATGTACATATTGGTTATTAATCAACGGTTGTCCAAAGGTGCTTCGTTCTTTGGTATATTGAATGGTTTGTTGAATCACATTTTCCAAACCACCAATTGCATTGGCAGCCGCCCACATTCGTTCTTCTTGGAACTGCATCATTTGCATCATAAAGCCCATACCTTCTGTACCCACCAAGTAGCGTTGTGGTACACGAACATTGTCAAAATAGACTTCTGCTGTCGTGGTTGAACGCATTCCCAATTTATTAAGTGGTTCAGAGAAAGAGATGCCAGCGGATTTTGCCGGAACAATAATCATAGACTTATTGACATGCGGTTTATCATCAGAGGTATTGGCCAATAAGCAAAAAAAGTCAGCTTGAAGTGAATTGGTAATCCACATTTTGCTGCCATTAATCACATAATCATCACCCTGTTTTTTTGCGGTTGTTTTGATGGCTGCGACATCTGATCCTGCATGTACTTCCGATACAGCAATCGAAGCAACATATTCACCCGCAATTGCAGGTGTTAAAAATTCATCTCGTAATTCTTGACTACCAAAGCGGGCCAAAGCTGGTGTTGCCATATCCGTTTGCACACCAATCGCCAAAGGTACTCCACCACAGGCGGCCCGTCCTAACTCTTCTGCAACCACAAGGTTATAAGAATAATCTAAGCCTAATCCGCCATTTTCTTCAGGCTTACAAATCCCCAGCAAACCTAAATCCGACAGTTTTTTAAACACATCATGAATAGGAAATCGCCCTTCAGCTTCCCATGTCGGAATATAAGGATTGAGTTCAGTCTCAACAAACTGACGTGTAGTACGGCGTAGTGCTTCATGCTCTGTGGTAAATTTCATTGTTTTTTTCCTTAAATTTAATCTTCTCTCACTCGCTTTAATAAAGCGGAGAACACCTCACTTTTAAAAGATGAGGAATAATGAGTTTCGCAAGGGTGAGTACTTTTAAAGCCTCGATACACCAAATCGTATTGGATTTAGTTTGCGATGTTCTGCTTCATAAATTGTTTCTAATAAGAAGATCAGGACTTTGCGTGTATCACGCGGGTCGATAATTCCATCATCATGCAACATGGCCGTATTAAATAAGGCGGTTGACTGCTGTTCTAATTTTGCTGCTGTACTTTGCTCTAAGAAATCCAGCATCTGCTGGTTAGGTTCCATCCCTGAAGCTTTTTGCTTTCCTTCTGCCACGATACGTAATACCTTGCCTGCCTGAGCTGAACCCATTACCGCCACATGCGAGTTTGGCCATGCAAAAATAAATTGCGGTGATAATGGACGTCCACACATGGCGTAATTACCCGCACCATAGGAACCCGCTACAACGATAGAAATTTTCGGCACAGTGGTATTGGCAACGGCCTGAATCAATTTCGAACCATGCTTAATAATGCCGTTCTGTTCAGCATCAGTTCCGACCATAAAGCCTGTGGTGTTATGTAAAAAAAGTAATGGGCGTTTGGTCTGTTCACAGAGGTGAATGAACTGTGTAGCTTTGGTGGCGCCTTGTGGGGTAATCGGTCCGTTGTTGGTGATAATTCCGATATGTAATCCACCAATTTTTGCCCAGCCACACACGGTCAATGCATCATATTCTTGTTTTACTTCAAAGAATTCAGAGTCATCAACAATTCGTGCAATCACATCTTTCATGTCAAAAGGCTGCTTCGGACTTGCAGGAATGATCCCTAACAGCTCCTCGGCAGGATAACGTGGCTCTTTATAGCTTAAGTTTAACTTTTGAGTTTGCTCTTTCCAGTTAAGATGCTCAAAAACCTCACGGGCAATACGAATCCCATCAGCATCATTCTCGGCTAAGAATTCGGCTGTTCCAGCAACCTGTGCATGCATCTCTGCACCACCGAGTTCCTCTGCTGTTGCCACTTCTCCGGTTGCCGCCAAAAGTAAAGGTGGCCCTGCGAGTAACATCTCAGTTTGCTTACGAACTGCAATCACATAATCAGATAGACCCGGTTGATACGCTCCACCCGCTGTTGCATTGCCATGTACCACAGAGACTTGGGGTAAACCTGCGGCAGACAGTCGTGCCTGATTGGCAAAGGTCATTCCACCATAAGTAAATACTTCAGCTGCGTAATTTAAGTTGGCACCCCCACTTTCAGTGAGAGTCAACATCGGTAATTTTTGTTCAAAAGCAATCGCCTGCAAACGTAAGGTTTTTTGTACCCCCATCGGTGACATTGTTCCGCCTTTGATTGCACTGTTACTTGCTGAAATCAGACAACGAACACCGCTGACAAAACCGATCCCTGAAATAATCCCACCACCTGCATCTGACCCATCTTTGTCATCATGCATGGCATAACCCACCAAGCCACACAGTTCAACAAATGGCGAATCAGCATCAAGGGCTAAACGGACACGTTCATGCGGTAAAATTTTACCTTTCTTGTCAAACTTAGGTTTGGCTGCATAAGATTTTTCAATATTCTTATTTTGTACTGCACGCACTTCGGCAATTTGAGCAAGTAATGCCTGCTTGTTCTGTTCAAATTGCTCACTACCAACTGTAATTTCGGATTGGAGAACAGTCATGAGTTTTCTCCTGTCTGTTGGTTATTGGTTTGATCACTCAATTGTTGTTTTAATACATCTGGAATAAAGGCACGATGGAAGCCATTAAACGACTCACTATTTGAAGCATCTGCCAATGGGTACATTCGAGTACCTAAGGATGCAGCACCATCAATACGAATCGTCATGCCAGAAATAAAACCTGCGGCTTCTGAAAGTAAATAACAAATGGCAGAAGAAATTTCAGATTCCGTGCCCATCCGTTTCAATGGCACATTTCCCGCCAAACTTGGGATAATAAATTTGGCAAAATCACCGGTATAATTATCCATTCCTGAAGAAACAACCCAGCCAGGTGCAACACAATTAACACGTACGCCGGAACGTCCCCACTCCACCGCTGCTGTTTTGGTTAAATTATCTACCCCAGCACGGGCTGCACCAGAGTGTCCCATCCCCGGCATGCCACCCCACATATCAGCTGCCATATTGACAATACTGCCACCATGTTTTGCCATCCATTGGTTATAGGCTTCTTTCATTAAATAGAAGGTCGAATGCAGGTTGTTCCGCACCACTGCATCAAAACCATTGGCAGAAATCCCTTCTAAATTTGAGGGAAACTGACCGCCAGCATTATTGACAAGGCCATCGAGTCTGCCAAATTTTTCAATCACTTCAGCAATCATCTCTTTCACGTTTTGTTCTTCGCGATTATCACAAACGATAAAATGAACTTTGCCACCATCTTCGATAATTTCTTTGCTGACATTTTCCAGCTTTTCAATTTTCCGCCCTGTAATCACCACTTGAGCCCCTAAAGCAGCCAGTTCATGAGCAGTACAGCGTCCTATACCCGAACCACCACCGGTCACAATGATGACTTGGCCCTGAAAAGCATCCGATCTAAATATTGAGTGATAATGCATTTTTATATCCAAATTGTTGTCGTTTAACTTGCTTAAATACCACTCCAAGCTCCCTTTTAAAAAGCGACGAATTCCCCCTACTTTCTTAAAGAAGGATTAGAGGGACTTTAAACTCGCTGGAATTTTGACTGACATATCTAAAAGCTGCTGTGCAAAAGCTTTACCTTGTGGATCAATACGTAAACTGGCAATTCCTCCACCACCTAATGCGTTTTCCAGCATAAAATTTAAGGCATTAAATCCCGTGATTTCATAACGAATCACTTTAGACTTTTCAGGGTCTAAAACATGCTGCATATATTCTTTGACCTTTTCTTCAGTCAAATTGGCGCGAATCCAGGGTAGATATTCAGGCTGACGTGCGATCACTCCAATATTACTGTGATTGCCTTTATCACCGCTCCGAGCATGGGCAATTTCAACTAAAGGAACTTCAATCTCCTGCCCCGTAAATTGAGCAACCTCACCTACTGCAACAGCATCAAAAGATTGATCTGAGCAACCTGATGGAATCTGTATATTTTGACGCTGACCATTGATATCAATCGCAACACTTAGTTTTGATTTATCCACTAAAAATGAGAACAACTTAATCACAGGGGAAGCTTTGGGACGCCCCCCAACAATTCCAGCCAATGCAGGTGCCATTCCGGTAGATGCTTGGGCAATTTCAGAAGCAAAGAACATACATGCTTCTTTAAACATGTGCTTTACAGCGATTTTGACAACTACTTCTCGACTATTAATCTGCTGCGCATTTGCGCCATAGGTACTTTCAATACCCAATATTTCAACTGATTTTTCTGAGAATGGCGGAACTGAACGTAATGCTAAAACACGCTCACACTTATTTAATATCGCATCTGCAATAACTTGGGCTTTTTCAGGGGCTTCGCGTCCTGCAATCAGGAAGCTCACCAAAACACGATAACCATCGGGATAGGTTGCACTGACTTTATATTGTTGTGTCGGTGCTCTACCTTTTGCACCAGTCACTAAAACTCGATCCTCACCCACTTGTTCTAATTTCACTTGGCTGAAGTCAGCAGTAACATCGGGCAGTAAATACGCTTGCGGATTGCCAATTTCATAGACAACTTGTTCAGCAACAGTTGCAACCGAAACCAGTCCACCGGATCCTTTGGGTTTAGTTACAATAAATGATGCATCTGCTTTCACCTCAACAATTGGAAACCCCATATTGTCAAAGCCTTGTACTAAGCGCCAATCCGTGAAATTGCCACCGGTACATTGTGCACCACACTCAATGATATGCCCTGCTAAAGAACCTTGGGATAGCTTGTCATAATCCTCTAAGGACCATTGATATTCATGCAACAAAGGTGCAAGCACCACAGCTGAATCCACCACTCGCCCAGTGATGACAATATCTGCACCTTGATCAAGTGCGTCTCGAATTGGAACAGCTCCTAAGTAAGCGTTACAACTGGCTAATTGGCTGGGTAAATCTTCGCCACTAAACATTTCTTTAATATTTTGTGTTTTTAATTCGGCTTGTTGTGGCAATAGGTCATCTCCTAATACCACTGCAATTTTTAAATCCAATCCTTGTGCTGCAAGCACTTTCTGTAAGGCATCACGACATGCCAATGGATTGACACCACCAGCATTGCTAATCACTTTTATTTTTTTATCACTGATTTTTTTAAGCAGCGGTGTCATCACCCGACTGACAAAATCCAAAGCATAACCATGTTCTGGATTGGTCATCATCGCTTTTGCCATGATAGACATGGTAATTTCTGAAAGGTAATCAAAAACCAAATAATTGATGTCAGATAAATGTACCAACTGAAATGCTGCAGTATTGGTGTCCCCCCAGAAACCTGAAGCACATCCAATTTTTACAATACGCTGATCTTCCATTTTCACACCTATCTTGTTTTCATTGTTCTGAATAAAATTTATACTCCAATCTACCAAGCAAGCGCTTGGTTTGTAAAGAGCAAAATGTTATCCTGAATTGGCAAATGTGTTAAAACGCGTTTCTAACAATGAATAATTTGCTTAACTTTATGGAAAAAATGATCCGATGATTGCTCACTCAATCGATGATATCCAACCAATCGCATGTTTTGATGACAGCCCTAAAGGTCGTTTATTACTTGGTGCTGCCTATTTATTTCATAAGCAAGGTTATGCCAAAACCACAGTTCGTGAGTTAGCAAATTTTATTGGAATTCAATCAGGTAGTTTGTTTCATCATTTTAAAAGCAAGGATGATATTCTTGCCCATGTCATGCATGAAACCATTATTTACAATCATGCCCGTATGCTTGATGCGATCCAAAAATCGGATGATGCTGAACAACAGTTAAAACACTTAATCAAAGCTGAGTTAATTTCGATTACGGGAGATACGGGTTCAGCCATGGCTGTTTTGGTTTATGAATGGTTTGCATTGTCAAAACAACGGCAAGAAGAACTCCTTAAACTGCGAAATGATTATGAGGACATCTGGTTCGCTGTGATTGAAAAATTACGTGACCTCGGTAAAGTTCAGCATGATGCTTTTATTTGGCGCCGTTTGCTGGGCGGTGCGATTGCTTGGACCGTCACTTGGTATAATCCCAATGGTAAAATGAGCTTAGATGAACTGACTGAAATCGTTTTGGAAATGGCTTTGAAATGAGCACAGTTTATCTTCGCAAGCCCAACATTTCAGATCTTGAAGAAATCGAAAAGGCCTATAAAAAAAGCCAAATACTTCATCATCCTTGGACATATCCTCCTAATGATTTTCAACATTACCTACAACAAGAAGGCAGATATTTCCTTTGTCTGACTGAAACCCATCAAATTATAGGTACCTTTAACATTTCCAATATCATTCGCGGTTATTTTCATTCTGCTTATTTAGGTTATGAGGTTTTTGAGCCTTTTCAAGGACATGGCTACATGCGTTTAGGCATCAATTTATTGTTGAATGAAGCATTCCATGTTTTAAATTTGCATCGTTTAGAGGCAAATATACAACCTGAGAATACTGCTTCCATTCGCCTTGTTGCGGGTGCTGGCTTTATTCAGGAAGGCTTTTCTCGACAATATTTGCGGATTGGTGGTCAGCAATGGATGGATCATCAACGTTGGGCGATAATTAATGAGGATTGGGCCGAAGATTGACAAGCAATGGTTAATTTCTCAGCTTCACTTGTTCTAAGTTCTATAGAACCAAAATAACTTAACATTTGCTTGCATGATAAAACAGACAGAAATAATTTATAAAATATACCCTCAACGGTACATTATAGCTTCGGCAATTAACGCATTAGCTCAACGTCTCAATTTACCCACTGATCCTTATATGCAAGATTGGCAATACGAAGTAGCAGATCCCAGTCGTATTGATGAATTTATGCATGCTTATCTTTCAAATGAACTTAACGATGACGAAAAATTTGCACTTATGGAAACACTTTTACAATCGTTTGAGGAATCATCGAAAATACTAGGCTCAGATCGACAATGGATGACGATTCTTCAAATTTTACAAGACAATCTAGACATTCATGCAACGATCATTTGTTATTGGGCATGTGGAAATTCAGCTTACAATCTTTGTTGGAGAATAACGCCATATCTACGTAAAATTAAACTTCGGAATCATTTAAAAATCACACAATAAGAGCAGCATTAGATTTAGGCATTGAGTTGTTCTAAAAGTGAAAACTTTTGAGAAGTTACAACAATTTTTCTCAACTTTAAGTACCTTGATCTTCCCGCTCAAGCAAAAAAACTATCTTCAAACTCAAACACAGCCTCTTGCATAATTTCCCAAGGATTATTTAAAGGTAATAGCAAAACACCATTACCAAAGTGTTTAACCACAACTGCTTTGCCCTTAAAATGAAATGCCGTAGGTAAAAGAACGGCCTGACTCTGTCCTGATTGAAAAGTCTTTGTTACTTTCATAAGAACTCCTTAAGTTGATAATAACCAATAGGTCTATAGCGCACCTATGGTTATTTTTTACAGAAAGCAGCATTGTAAGCTTTTATCACTTAAAAATGCCTCATTAAAACCCCAACTGCTTACTAATCAAATCTTTCATGATTTCCTCAGCACCACCACCAATCATATTTACTTTGACTTCACGATAAATACGCTCAGATTTAGTCCCTCGCATAAAGCCCATCCCCCCCAAGGTTTGCACTGCTGCATCTGCACAGAACTGCATAGTTTGGGTTGCGACATTTTTTGACATACAAATTTGGGCAATTAAATCACTGCCCTGTAGTTCAACTTGCCCCATACGATAAGCAGTATCTTCCAATAATGCGCGTGTTGTGGTTAAACGCGTCGCCATATCAACTAACTTATGACGTACTACTTGATGATCAACTAAGCGTTTTCCAAAAGTCTTACGCGCTTTAGACCATTCTAAAGCCTCTTGATAACAGACCAAGGCATAACCATAGGCCATAGAAGCCAACCAAAAGCGTTCCATATTGAAGTTTTTCATAATGACCTTAAACCCAGCATTTTCTTCACCAAGAAGATTTTCGACAGGAACTTTGACTTGGTCAAAATGCAAATGAGCAGTATCCGATGCCCACCAGCCCATTTTTTTTAAAGGTGATTTAGTAATGCCAGAACTGTGTGCATCAACCAATAACATCGAAATACCATTTGCACCTTTATTTTCATGATCGGTTCTCACTGCAACCGTATAATAATCTGCGCGGATACCTGAAGTAATAAAGGTTTTTTCACCACTCACCAAATAAAAATCACCTTCGCGGATTGCTTTGGTTTGTAGTGCAGCAACATCAGAACCGCCGCTTGGTTCGGTAATCGCAAGTGCAGAAATTTTTTCACCTGAAATAATTTGTGGCATCACCTTGTCACGAATATGTGGCTGGGCAAAATGATGAATGGGAGGTGTACCTATGGTATGAATCATCAAAGAAATATGTACACCACCAGAGCCAGCTTTGGCTGTTTCAACTGCTGCTAAGAACACATGAAATGCATCTGCATCTGAGATTCCCCCATGCTCATCATCAAAGCCTAAGCCCAATAGACCAATTGCAGCAGCCTTTTGATAAAGCGCACGAGGAAAAGTTTCAGCCTCATCCCATTCATTCACAAAAGGAGAAATCTCTTTTTCAACAAATTTCTTCACACTGTCTGCAAATACACGATGCTCAGCGGTGTAGTAAATCGGGTTATTTAAATGATCCATATCTTGTTGTTCCCTGCTTATTTTTATTGCGATTTATTGTGTACAGTTCTAGTTTAATCCATTCTCGATATTCTAATAGCCCAATTGACGACTCGCGAGGTCTTTCATAATTTCTTCTGCTCCACCACCAATCATATTGACTTTAACATCACGGTAAATCCGTTCAGACTTGGTACCTCGCATAAAGCCCATGCCCCCTAAAGTTTGTACAGCTGCATCTGCACAAAACTGCATGGTTTGAGTGGCCACATTTTTAAGCATACAGATTTGTGCAATTAACTCATTGCCCTGCATTTCAGGCTTCCCTAAGCGATAAGCAGTATCCTCCAACAAAGCAAGTGTTGTGGTTAAGCGAGTCGCCATATCAACTAATTTATGCCGAACCACTTGATGATCAACTAAACGTTTACCAAAGGTTTTTCGTTCTCGTGCCCATTCCAATGCTTCTTCATAACAGGTTAATGCAAAACCATAACTACTGGCAGCAAGGAAAAAACGCTCCATATTGAAGTTATTCATAATCACAAGGAAACCCATATTTTCTGCACCCAACAAATTGCTTGCAGGAACACGAACCTGATCAAAATGGAGATGAGCCGTATCCGAAGCCCACCATCCCATTTTATCGAGTTTTGATTTGCTTATGCCGTCACTATGTGCATCAATCAATAACATCGAGATACCATTCGGGCCTTTAGCATCAGGATCTGTACGTACCGCAACGGTATAATAATCCGCACGAATGCCCGATGTAATAAAGGTTTTTTCGCCACTAACAATATAGTCTTGACCATCCCGTACAGCTTTGGTTTTAAGTGCTGCCACATCAGAACCACCCGTAGGTTCAGTAATCGCCAACGCTGAAACTTTTTCGCCTGCCAAGATTTGAGTCAGTACAGTTTGTTTAATCTCATCTGAAGCAAAATGGTTGATTGGAGGCGCGCCAATCGAATGTGACAATAAGGAAGCACATAGACCACCTGAACCTGTTTTGGCTAACTCAATCGAAGACAACAACACATGAAAAGCATCGGTTTCTGGAATTCCCCCATAGTTTTCGTCAAAACCTATCCCCAATAAGCCAATATCTGCGGCTTTTTTATAAAGTTCTTTTGGAAAGGTTTCTGCCTCTTCCCATTGATTAATATGTGGCATTAATTCTTTTTGAACAAACTTTCGAATGGAATCTGCAAATGCAAAATGCTGATCTGTATAGTAAATTGGATTATGCTTCATCTTGATTTGCTTCCCAGCATTATTTTGAAAAACTTATACTGACAGATTTTATTTAATTTAAAGTTGCAGAAACGATCAATTTGTATTTAAAAACATGTCATTTTTGATCAAAACTCCTATATTAATTTCAGATTCATGCTCAAAAATCCGTTACACTGTTAGTAATTTCCTTTTAATTTTTAGCTCTATAAATAATGGCGACATTGAATCAATTTTTATCACGTTTTAACCCTGCAACCATTCAAAGAAGCTTGAGTTATGTCAAAAAAATTGATCTAAAATCCTTAGAGGTCTACCCTGATCGGGATAATTTAGTCATCGAAGCTCAAATTCAGGGAACGGATTATTATGAAACGGCTGTTATCTATAATCCTTTAACAAATAAAATTGTGGATACTGACTGTAGTTGCCCTGTTGGTTACGATTGTAAGCATTCGGCTGCACTTGCACGTTATTTTTATGATCAACAACTTTCCAACCCAGCTGCTCGTCAAAAACTAAACCCATTAGACCAAGCTCAAACCACAACAAATAGCTCTACCCACACCACGGCAAAAGCTTGGCTCGCTCAATTTAAACAACAATTGGCACAAGTTCAACGTACTGAAACGCCAGTACAGCACCAACTTATTTATATTTTCCAACCAAAAAATAACAGCGCCAAATTACAACTGAGTGTTTTTAAAGTTCGGCGTAACAAAGATGGAAAAATTAGAGATACTGCACTCTACACCAGCTATGACAATGTATTAAATGAACGTCTTAAAGTGAGTAAAGAAGAAAAGAAAATCTTTAGTCATTTGTACTTTTTCGCTAAGCTAAATTTTAGCGATGTTCATTTTTATCCAGCGTCATGGGATATTTCAGGAATCTATCAAGAACATCTAAGAACGGCTATTCAAAGTAGCGCTTGTTTTGCACTAGATGTACAAAGATTACCTTTAACATGGTCTGATCAATCTTATAAAATTGAATTCAACTGGCAAACGCGTACAGAACAGCAAACAGAAAAACTCAAGGCACAATTTTTTGATGAAAATCATCTAGAAATTTCACCTGACCATGCTGAACAAATTTATATTATTCATTCTCATCCATTAAGTTATCTCGATACCCTTAAAAACCAAGTCGGTGTACTTGAGTCGTTATATTCTAGTGAAATGATCGAAGAATTGCTGAATATGCCACAAATGCCTGTGGAATTAATGGCTGAATTTGAGCAAGTGATTCAACCCTATGCATTTTTTGAAGATTTACCTCAAGCGCCATTTACACAAAGTATAGAAATATTAAAAGGCAAACCCACACCTATTTTACGTTTTGGAACACATCCGCAATATGATCGTCTTGGTCATATGCATCATTATGCAATTGCTGAAATTGAATTTGAATACTCAGCTGGACGAATTAAAGCGGGTTTCCCTGATGACAGCTTCATTATCAATATTGATGAAAAAGCAGTTCGCCAACAACGCGACTTAGTTGCTGAAAAGAAACATATTGATGAATTAATTCATTCAGTTAAATCCATGCAACGGATTAGCAAGCTACCAAAGAGCAAACGCCCTGCTTTTGATGACATCACTGAAAACTCAATTGTGTATGCAGATCCCATGGCTTGGGTTGAGCAACTGGTTCCTGAAAATAAAATCGAAGGTCTTGGCTGGAAAGTTGAACATACCCTAGATAGTCAGTTCAATTTAAGTGCAACACAAAACCTGCAACTCTCATTAAATGAATCTGAAAAAAAACAAGACTGGTTTAATGTCGGTGCGACGATTCAGGATATGAATGGCAACACCTATAACCTGATTGATCTTCTTGGCTATGCGATACAGCATAATCCACATCTTTTAGAAGATGACTATATTGAAAAAATGGACAGTGACAGCTTCTTAATTGTTCATTTAAGAGAAGCTCAAACACAACTGGCACTTAGAAATCAAGAAATTAAGCCCATCCTGATCTATTTAAAAGAAATTTTACGACATCCTGAATCTGCAACATTAGATCAATACGATGCCGCTCAATTCTTAGACTTACAGCATCATTTGGGCATGCCTTGGCGCACCAACGAACGCCTGAAAATATTTGCTGAAAAGCTTCAAAATAGTTATCAAGATCAAATCTGTACACCACAAGGTTTCCAAGGCGAACTACGCCCATATCAACAACAAGGTTTAGCATGGCTACAGTTTTTACGTGAAACTGAACATGGTGGTATCCTTGCAGATGATATGGGACTCGGTAAAACCGCACAAACACTTGCACATATTCTATTAGAAAAGCAAGCAGGCAGATTAAATCAACGACCTGCCTTGATTATTGCACCAACATCTTTAATGCATAACTGGCGTAAAGAAGCTGAGAAGTTCACTCCTGAATTAAAAGTTTTGGTCTTACAAGGGCATGATCGAGTTGAGCATTTTCAAGAGATTAAAAATGTAGATATTGTGCTCAGTACCTACCCACTTTTGGGCCGTGATGAAGAGTTTTTACTGCCTTATCAATATCATTTATTGATTTTGGATGAAGCACAAAACATTAAAAATCCACGTGCCAAAGCCTCTCAAGTTGTACGACAAATCAAAGCAAAACATCGTCTATGCTTAACTGGTACGCCGATGGAAAACCATTTGGGTGAGTTATGGTCATTGTTCCATTTCTTAATGCCTGGTTTTTTATATAGTCAGGAATTGTTTAATAAAAAATATCGCAATCCTATCGAGAAATATGCAGATCTTCAGGTTAAAACCAAACTCATTTCTCGTATTAAACCGTTTATGTTGCGTCGTTTAAAAACAGAGGTGGCGAAAGAGCTTCCTGAAAAAACCACGATTGAAGTCAATATTGATATGAATGAACAGCAATCTAAGCTCTACGAAGCTGTTCGTGCAACAATGCAAAAGAATATTCGTGAGTTGATTGCAGCTAAAGGCTTCCATCGTAGTCAGATTCAAATTTTAAGTGCATTACTTAAACTTCGACAAGTTTGCTGCCATCCAAGCCTTTTACAACTGGATCAAATCAAAAATCAAAATGTTGAATCAGCAAAATTAGATCATTTATTAGAAATGGTTCAAGATATGGTTGAGGAAGGACGTAAGATTTTAATCTTCTCTCAATTCACCACGATGCTACAACTCATTGAAGAGCATTTAAAAACCTTAAATATCCGAAATGTAAAACTTACTGGACAAACCAAGAAGCGTGATGAAGTCATCACCGCATTCCAAGCAGGCGATATTCCTGTTTTCCTCATCAGTTTAAAGGCAGGCGGTGTCGGGCTTAATCTCACTGCTGCTGATACAGTGATTCATTATGATCCTTGGTGGAACCCTGCGGCTGAAGATCAAGCATCTGATCGTGCATGGCGCATTGGTCAAGATAAACCTGTATTCGTTTATAAGTTAATTACTAACCAAAGTATTGAAGAAAAGATTTTAGCCTTACAGAAAAATAAAGCTGATCTTGCTAAATCTATTCTGAGTATCGATCATGAAAATGAAGTGAAATTATCTGAAGATGATGTCATGAGTTTGCTGGATTGAAACTTTAAAGATAAGGCGTGAAATTTAACAAAAGCTAGATCTAACGCATCAATATGAAGCCCCCGTCATCGTGATGGGGTTTTCTTTTTTATACCTACATTGTTTTAAAATCTATAGACTGTTGAATACCGTTGCTTCACTTCACTGCATCGTTAGCTTTCCCAACTTAAATGATCCAAATTACCGTAATGATCTGTTTTAACGACGATTAACTGATCAGTTAACTCTCTATTTGTAGTGTAATCAAAGACAGCAAAATACGATGTATCATACTTTCCATCTGGATAAAGCCCAACTCTTGTTAAATATAATTTGGTTAAAAACTGCTGTGCTTTGTCTATTGGATTAGCAATCCCAATTTTTTCTAAGAAATCATCGCCTAATTCTTCAATATGAAAATCCACATATTCTTTAACAGTCCCTTCCTTTTCATTTTCAAGATCTTGCTGAATATAATCTTGGTTTTTTTGATCAAATTTTTCTATATTTTCAATAAAAGACTTAATTCGTTGAAAAGTTTCTACGTCCAAAGTGTTCGCTTCAAAATTTAAATCAACTTGAATGGCTTTGCCATTAAGCTCAATATCCACTTGATAATATTCTTCTAGGGATTCTAATTTCAGTGTTCCAAAATGCGGCAAGGTGTATTCTGACATTTTTTATATTCCTATATTTTTTTCATGTTAGGTAAAGCAATTAATTTATCATTTAATGATAAAAAATTCTTGGTCTAGATTTTATATTTATGTCTTTAAAAATAATAAAACACTTAAAAATAATACGCATAAAAAAACACCCCGTTCTCGTTAGAGACCGGGGTGTTTTAGATTTAAAAGCTGGCGATGACTTACTCTCACATGGGTAACCCCACACTACCA